>DATACM010000336.1:0-9356 GCA_036259055.1 Acidimicrobiales bacterium
CCCCCCCCCCCCCCGGGCCCCCCCGAACTGCGTCGTCGCCTCGCTCGTCGCTCGGCGGCTGCTCCCCGTTACGCGAAGCCGTCCGCTTCGGCGTCGCCTCGCTCGGCGGTCGGCGAAGCTCTCGTTCTTCGCGTTCCGGCCAATCTCCCTTATGCTTGGGGCGCGCGGGCGGGAACCCACGAGCGGCCGATGCGAGGACGTACGTAGATGGCGACCGAGCCTCACCGCCCCTCAGGGGCCGGTGACACTGCTGGCGCTTCGCTCCACGACGCCGGCAGGATCTTCGACGACCGCTACCAGGTGGTGCGCAGCCTCAAGCGGGGTCGGGGCACCGAGACCCTGCTCGGGACGGACCTGACGGAGGGCGGCGACGTCGTCATCAAGACCATCGCCGTCACCTCGGGAGCGGGGCCGGACGTGAGCCACGCCGGCCTGGGCCACGAGGCGGCCGCCCTGCGGCGGCTGCGGAGCCCGGCGTCGGCCCGGCTGCTGCACGCCGGCCGGCACGGTGACCTGGTGTACCTCGTCATGCCGCGCGTCCGAGGGATCACCCTGCAGGAGCTCCTGTCCCGGCGAGTGCCTCCGGTCCAGCAGGCGCTCGTCGTCGGCCGCGCGCTGTTCGAGGCGCTCGAGGAGGCTCACGACCTGGGCGTGCTCCACGGCGACGTCAAGCCCGCCAACGTGATGGTCGACGAGCGTGACGGCGAGCTGTGCGGAGCCGTCCTCATCGACTTCGGGTCCGCCCACTTCCTGCGGGTGAGCCCCTCGCGGGAGGAGGCCCGGATGGGCACGGCGCGGTACGCCTCGCCCGAGGCCGCCGGTCTCCTCGCCCACGAGCCGGACGCCCGCTCGGATCTCTACTCGGCCGGCGTCGTGCTCTTCGAGTGCCTGGCCGGTCGACCACCCTTCACCGGCGACACCGTGGGGGACGTGCTGCGGGCGCACCTCAACCGACCGGCCCCATCGCTGCGAAGCCTCGAGGTCGACGTGCCCAGAGCCCTGGACGAGATCGTCCAGCGGCTGCTCCGCAAGGACCCCGCCGACCGGTACGCGTCCGCCGGCGCCGTCCGGGCCGACCTGGACGAGCTGGCCGCCGCCCTCGAGCGCGGAGAGGCGGACCCCTCGCTGGTGATCGGCGGCCGGGATGTCCGCCGGACGCTGACCGAGCCCGCCTTCGTGGGTCGGACCCACGAGCTGGCCGTGCTCGAAGACGAGCTGGAGCAGCTCCACGCCGGTCACGGGCGGTTGGTGCTGGTGGAGGGGGCGTCGGGCGGCGGCAAGAGCCGACTGCTCGAGGAGCTCGCCCGGCGGGCGGAGGAACGAGGCACGTGGGTTGTGCGCGGCCAGGGCATCGACCAGGCCGCCCTCCGCCCCTTCCAGGTCCTCGACGGCGTGGTCGACGAGCTCACCGCCGGGGGCCGCAACGACGGTCGGCTGGCGGGCGAACTGGCGACGTGCCTGGGCCGGCGGCGCCAGGCCGTGTGCGACGCCCTTCCCCAGCTCGCCGACCTGCTCGGTGCGAGGTCCGTCGGGTCGCTCGGTCCGGAGGCGTACGGCGAGGCCCGCAGCCTCCCCGCCCTGGCCGCCCTGCTCGACGCCCTCGGGTCGGTGGCCGGACCGACGCTGGTGCTGCTGGACGACTGCCAGTGGGCGGACGAGCTCACCCTGAAGCTGCTCGGCTACTGGTCGACGCAGCACCGCGACGAGGCAGCTCGGGCGCCCGTGATGGTGGTCGCCGCGTTCCGCACCGAAGAGGTGCCCCGAGACCACCTGCTGCGGGGCCTCCTCCCGTCGACTCATCTGGCGCTGGCCGCGTTCGGGCCGGACGACGTCCGTCGCCTGCTCACGTCGATGGCCGGGGAGCTGCCGGAGCCGGCGGTCGACGTCGTCGAGCGGCTGTCGGAGGGAAACGCCTTCATGGCCACAGCCGTCCTCCGGGGCCTGGTCGAGTCGGGGGCGCTGGTCGGCACGCCGTCGGGATGGCGGGTGCAGGCCGACGCCATGGCGGACGTGAAGACGTCGCGGCATGCGGCTGCGTTCCTCGCCCGCCGCCTTCAGCTGCTACCGCCCGAGGCGCGCCGTCTCCTCGGCGTCGGAGCCGTGCTCGGGAAGGAGTTCGACCTCGACATGGCGGTGGCGCTGGCGGGCGAGACCGACGCCGAGGCGGGCCGTGCCGCCGAGGAGGCCCGGAGGCGGCAGATCCTCTGGACGGAGGGGCGGTCGTGCATCTTCGTGCACGACAAGCTCCGGGAGGTGCTGCTCGAGCAGCTGGGCGACGACGAGCGGACCGAGCTGCACCGCTCGGCCGCTCTGGCGATCCGGGCGCAGGACCCCGATCGTGTCTTCGAGCTGGCGTACCACTTCGACGCCGCCGGCGCCTCCGACCTGGCGCTCCCCTATGCGCTGACCGCCAGCGAGCGGGCCCGCGCCCGCAACGCCGTCGAGGTGGCCGAACGTCAATACCGCATCGCCGAGCGGGGCGCGGCCACCGCCGACCAGGTCACGCGCCAGCGGGTGGCCCAGGGCCTGGGCGAGGTCCTCATGCTGCGCGGGCGGTACGGCGAGTCCGCCCGGCAGCTGGAGCAGGCCCGCGCCCTGGCCGAGGACGAGATGGCCCGGTCACAGATCGACGGCAAGCTCGGCGAGCTGGCCTTCAAGCGCGGCGACGTGGAGGAGGCCAGCGAAGCCATCGAGCGTGGGCTCCGCCTGCTGGGACGTTGGGTCCCCCGCCGCCGGGCGGCGTTCGTCGCCGCCGCCGCGTGGGAGATCGCCGTACAGGCCCTCCACACCCTGCTGCCCGCCCTCTTCGTCGGTCGGCGGCCGCTCGACGATGCCGAGGCGGACCTCATGGCCGCCCGCCTCTACAGCCGGCTGGCGTACACCTACTGGTTCCAGCGCGGCCGCGTCCCGTGCCTTTGGGCGCACCTCCGTGAGATGAACATCCTGGAGCACTACCCGCCGACGCCGGAGCTGGCCCAGGCCTACTCCGAGCACGCGCCGGTGATGACGATGGTGCCCTACTTCTCCCGGGGCATCGCCTACGCCGAGCGGTCGCTCGCCATCCGCAAGGACCAGGGCGACCTCTGGGGGCAGGGACAGTCGCTGCACTTCTACGGGGTCGTGCTCTACTCCGCCTCGCGCTTCGGCGAGTGCATCGAGAGATGCCGCGAAGCCGTCGACCTCCTCGACCGCACCGGCGACCGCTGGGAGATGAACACCGCCGACTGGCACATCGCCTTCTCCCAGTACCGGTTGGGAGACCTGCGCGCCGCGGTCGAGAACAGCAGGCGAGTGCACGAGGCGGGCCTTCAGATCGGCGACCACCAGGCGGCGGCCATCAGCCTGGGTGCGTGGTCGAAGGCCAGCGGCGGCCGGGTGCCGGCGCAACTCGTCCACACCGAGCTCGAACGCCTGAGCGAAGACGTCCACACTGCGTCCGAGGTGCTCCAGGCCGAGGGCGTCCGCCTCATCGCCGAGCGGCGGCCGGTCGACGCCGCTGCCGTCCTGCAACGGGCGTTCGACCTGGTGAGGCAGAAGGGGCTCAAGCAGGAGTACGTGGCCCCCATCCTCCCCTGGTTGGCGACGGCACTCCGCCTCGAGCTGGAGCAGACACCGACGTGGTCACCGGTGTGGAAGCGCCGGTCTCGTCGGGCCCGCCGGACCGTACGCCGCGCCCGCCGTACGGCACGGAGCTACAAGAACAACCTCCCCCATGCCCTCCGGGAGGACGCCCTGCTCTCCGCCATGCGGGGGCGGCGCCGGCGGGCGCGGCGGTTGCTCGACGAGAGCCTGCGAGTGGCGGAAGGGCAGGGAGCCCGATGGGAGCACGCCCAGTCCCTTCTCGCCCGAGGGGAGCTCGGCGTCCACCTGGCGTGGGACGGCGCCGCCGCCGACGTCGAGGCGGGCCGGCGAGCGGCGAGCGACTTGTCGTCGGGGTTCGCCGAGGAGCCGATGCCTGTCCGTGGCGACGTCACCCTGTCCATGCTCGACCGGTTCGACACGCTCCTGGCGGCGGGCCAGAAGATCGCATCGGCGCTCTCCAGACCAGCCGTCTACACCGCCGTGCAGGAGGCATCGCTGACGCTGCTCCGGGGCGAGCGCTGCACCGTCCTGGAAGTCGAGGATTCGAGCGGATCGCTCCAGCTCCGTGTCGTGGAAGGAAGCGGCGACGACCGCTACAGCCGGTCACTGCTGGAGCGTGCCGTCCGGGAGGACGGGCCGGTGACCTTCGAGGATGCGCTGGGTGCCGACGCTGGCGACAGCATGCTGCTCAGTGGCGCCCGCTCGGCCCTGTGCGCGCCGATCTCCGTCCGTGGACAGGTGGTGGCAGCCCTCTACGTCACTCACGGCCAGGTGGGTGCTCTCTTCGGCGAGGAGGAGCGCCGGCTGGCGGAGTTCATCGCCGTCCTGGCCGGGAGCGCGCTCGAGAACGCCGAGGGTTTCGCCCAGGTCGAGACGCTGAGCCGGTCGCTGGAGAAGCGCGTGGCCGATCGGACAGCCGAGCTCGGCGAGGCGAACCGCCAGCTCGTCCAGCAGGCCGAGGTGGCGGCGCTCGTGCGCACGGTCGCGGTCGCCGCCAACCGGGCGTCCGCCGTCCCCGAGGCGATGCAGGTCGCGCTCGACGAGATCTGCCGTTACGCCGGCTGGCCGGTAGGACATCTGTGCCTGCTCGCCGACGACCGCGACGGGGAGTTGTTGTCGACCGATGTCTGGCACCTCGACGATCCCGAGCGCTTCGCCGCGCTCGTGCGAGTCACCGAGGGGCGGCGGTTCGCCGCCGGCGTCGGGCTGCCCGGGCGGGTGCTGGCCAGCGGTGAGCCGGCGTGGATCGAGGATCTGCGCGACGACGCCAACTTCCCGAGGAGGCAAGCGGATGCCGACCTCGGGCTGACAGGCGCCTTCGCTTTCCCCCTCCTGGCCGGCCGGGACGTCGTAGGGGTGCTCGAGTTCTTCTCCCCGGACCCGGTGGTGGCCGACCCGCCGCTGCTCGAGCTCATGGCCCAGATCGGCACCGAGCTGGGTCGGGTGATCGAGCGCAACCGTGCCGAGGCTGCCATCCGCGCCAGCGAGCGGGAGCTCGGAGTGGCGCGCGACCAGGCCATGGAGGCCTCGAGGATGAAGTCGCAGTTCCTGGCGACGATGAGCCACGAGATCCGCACTCCCATGCACGGCGTCGTCGGGTTCATCGACCTCCTGCTCGAGACCGACCTCGACCCGGTCCAGCGGGACTACGCCGAGGGTGTCCGCCGCGCCGGCGAGGCGCTCATGGACCTGATCGACGACATCCTCGACTTCTCCAAGGTCGAGTCGGGCAAGTTGGAGCTGGAGGAGGTGGAGTTCGACCTCGAGCAGCTGGTCGAGGAGGTCGTGCAGCTGGCGGTCGAGGAAGCCCACGGGAAGGGGCTCGAGATCGTCGGCCTCTGCCACCCCGACATGCCGATCATGCTCCGCGGTGACTCCGGTCGCCTCCGCCAGATCCTCCTGAACCTGGCGTCGAACGCGGTCAAGTTCACCGAGGAGGGACACGTCGTGGTGAGCGCCGACCTCGCCGGGTCGACCGACGGGAAGGCGCTGGTCCGCCTGGAGGTCCGTGACACCGGCATCGGGATCCCCGCCCGCGAGCGCACCCGTCTGTTCGAGCCGTTCTCGCAGGGCGACGCGTCGACCACCCGCCACTACGGAGGGACCGGTCTGGGCCTGGCCATCTCGCGGCAGCTGGCCGAGGCGATGGGCGGCGAGATCACCCTCGACAGTGAGCCCGGGCGGGGCAGCACCTTCCGGGTCATCATCCCGCTCGCGCCGACGAGCGACCCCTACGGCCCCCGCCGAGCCGCCCGCGGCGGCCTGGGTGGGGCCCGCGTGCTCGTCGCCGGCGAAGGAGGGATGGCCGGCGCGGCCCTGGAGTCGCAGCTGGCCGCGTGGGGGATGCGTCCGGAAAGGGCGGACGGCGCCTCGGTCTGCCGGCGCCGCATCGCCGAAGCGGCGGAGGTGGGCGCGCCCTTCCGGCTCATGTTCGTCGACGGGGACCTCGCCGACACGAGCAACCCGGACGGGCTCCGGCAGTTGGCCGACGAGGCGAGGGCGGCGGGTGCCTCGGTCGTCCTGCTCTCGGGCGGCCACCTCCCCGACGCCGCCTCACTCGGCCGGCTGGGAGCCGCCGCCTGCCTTCCGAAGCCCGTGCGTCTCTCGCGGCTGCACGACACCGTCGTCCGCCTGCTCACACCGGGCCCCCGGCCCACCGCCTCGGGATCCCGCCAACCGGTGGAACCCACCGCCACGAGGGAAGGGGCCGAGGTCCTGGTCGTGGAGGACAACGACCTCAACCAGGCGGTGGTCATGCGCATCCTGCGAAAGCTCGGCTACCGGGCGGATCTGGTGACCACCGGGCCCGAGGCGATCGACGCCCTCGGGCGCAAGGCGTACGCGGCGGTGCTCATGGACTGCCACATGCCCGGGATGGACGGCTACCAGACGACGCGGGAGATCCGCCGCGCCGAGGGCACGAGCCGGCGCACGCCGATCATCGCCCTGACCGCCAGCGCGCTGGCGCAGGACCGCGAGCGGTGCCTGGCTGCGGGGATGGACGATCACGTGGCGAAGCCGTTCAGGATCGCCCGGCTGGGCGAGGCGCTGTCCCGCTGGGTCGCAGCCCCGCCCGCCGACCCCGGCGGCGACCCCGCTCGGCCACCGACCCCCGGCCGGTGATCAGGGCCCGCCGGCGCCGTTGCCGTGCCAGAGGCCGTCGTGGGCGGCCTGGCGCACGTAGTACCACGGCTGGGCGAACTTCTCGTAGTACTCCATCTCGAGGTGCGAGAACTGGATCCAGATGCCCGGGTTGTAGAACGCGTTGGTGTGGGCCGGGAACCGCCCGTAGGTGTCGTAGATGTAGTTGCAGATCTCCTTGGCGTAGTCGATCGCCCTCGGGCTGTGCGGCTCCATGAGGCGCAGGTACTCGCTGGCGTGGGCGCTGTCCTTGTAGGGCTTGGCGAAGATGTCCTTCTCGCCGTAGCAGCCGGCGGCGCCGAGCTTCATCTCCATGACCTTGTCGACGGCCTCGTCCATCGACTTCACGTAGGGCGGACAGAGCCCCTCGAGGAACCCGTCGATGCCCACGTAGTTGGGCTGGGAGGCGGGGAGCGGCGGCCAGCGGTAGGGGTTCTTGGGCTGCTGCTCGCGGAAGCCGTACCCGTACCACCCCTTCTCGGGACGCCGCTGCATGATGTACGGGGGGAAGATCGAGGCGTGGATCCATCCACCCACACCCAGGGCCTCACCCACCAGGTTCAGGTTCTGGAGCAGGAAGAACGAGTCGTGGTCGGTGCGGAACGTGCGGGCCAGGCCCAGGGGGACGACGTTGTCCGGGTTGACGAAGCCGCTCCTCACCCGCTTGATGCCGCCGATCGGGTGGTAGGGGATCTTGGGCGCCAGCTTGAGGTTCGACGCCACCCAGGCGACCCAGTCCTGCAGCGTCTTGGGGTGGAACGTGCGGAAGTCGTCGACGAACAGCGACCGCTGCCCGTCGGGCTCTGATGCCAGGATCAAGAAGGCGTTGATGTACTGGTAGGTGCAGTCCACCAGCGGGGTGAAGACCGTCGACCCCGGGACGTTGGAGATCTGCTTGTTCCACCCGATGTAGTACGGCCACTCCCGTGGGAACTCCAGGCGCTTGTCGTAGACCTTGACCTTGACCAGGTCGGCGGCGGCGATCCAGTCGGACTCCGACCAGTCCTTCCAGCGAGGGGGCATCTCCCGGTACAGCTCCACCGCCTCCCGGCTGCTGAGGCGCTTGAGGAGCCAGGTGCCCTCGTCGTTGAGCATGAAGAGGACGGCAGCCTGGGCGTTGTCGGGGCTGGGGGCCGAGCGCCCCGCCACCTTGACGAACGGCGTGCCCAACTCGGTCCCGCCGGCCGGCGTCTGCAACGGGCCGTCGTGCATGACGAAGCCGGTGGTCCCGCTGGCCACGATGAGGACCGCCTCCTCCAGCTTGGTCAGCGGCTCGGGCTGGTTCTGGCTCTCGTGGCTGATCTGGCCGCTCTTGATGGAGGTGCCCCGGGCTATCCGGCGGGTGCGCCGCGAGTTGAGCACCGACATGAGCGGGACCTCGAAGAGGTCGGCCAGCCCCGCGCTGTGCTCCGTCGTGGGCGCCGCCTGCCCCTCCGCGACCTGCTCGTCGACCACTTCGGCCTGGTCACTCATTCGCGCGATCCCTTCTGATCAGACGGCTGGTTGAGAGGGTGGCAGGCCGGCGGGGCAGGGGCCCCCGCCGGCAGCGGTGGGCGTGGTCCGAAGGACCCGGGCGCCCGCCGCCGGCTAGTTGTAGCGCTCGAGCTCCCGGTGCAGCACGGGGAAGACGTCGCGCCAGGCGTTCTTGCCGATGAAGTGGTCCATGTGGGCGTAGCGGGGGAACACATGGCGCCGGTAGAGCTCCGGGCCGTTCGTCTGGCGGAGCAGCTCGTAGGTCTTCTCGGTGCCGCGGGGCGGGAAGAAGTTGTTCAGCTCGCCGTGGATGAACGTGATGGGGACGTTCACGTTCTCGACGTTGGCCAGGTACGTCTCCTCCCCCTGGGCGTCGACCACGTGACCCACGTTGCAGATGTTCGAGATGTGCTCGAAGAACGTCATGTTCGAGACCCCGAACATGGCCGGCACCTGGTCGTGGGTGGCCTCGTTGAGCTGGTCGTGGCGGAAGACCTCTCCGTAGATGAAGAGGATGCGGCGGCACACGGGGCTGTCGCACCGCTCCTTGGTCGGGTAGAGGTGCATGAGCGCCTCGAGCACCCGGTCCTTGGCCTGGTCGGGGTGGTAGTCGGACGTCATCGCCTTGACCCCGGCGTTCTTGAGCAGGGTGGCGATGTGCGACTTGGTCTTGAGGCGGACCAGCGGGACGACCTCGGGGTGCATGGCCACCTGGGAGCAGATCGCCGAGCGCACGCCCTTCAACCCCGAGGCCAGCGCCATCGTGAAGGACATCGAGCCGACACAGTGCGCCGCCACCTGGACGTCGCTCGTGCCGGTCTCCTGCTGCACCTTGGCCACCGCCGCCGGGTAGTCGTGGGTCGCGATGTCGTCGGCCGTGTACTGGGTGGCGGCGACGGGGAGGGCGGGGCTCGACCGGTAGTCGAGCAGCCACACGTCGTAGCCGCGCTCGAAGAGGTACTCCGGGAAGTTCGTCTCGACCGTGTCGGTGGCCAGCGCCAGGGTGGACGTGCCGTAGCCGGGTGACATGATCACCGGGCCCTTGGTGCCACCCTTGTAGCGGGTCAGGCGGATCTCGACGTTGTCGTTGGTCACCACCGGGTGGACCTCGGGCTCGCCGAGGCGCAGCTCCCGGATGGGGCGGGTCGTCTGTTCGTTGG
>DATACM010000337.1:0-1843 GCA_036259055.1 Acidimicrobiales bacterium
GCCGCCTCCGGGCGCGCCGGCGGCGAGCCCGCCCGGCAGCCCCCCGCCTCCGCCCGCCCCGTCGACGCCCGCCTCAGGCACGGTCGGCCCCGGCGGCTCGGCCGGCCCCCCTTCGGGGTTCGGCGGCGGCCAGCTCCTGCGCCTCCTGCAGGAGTCGGCGGCCCGCCGGCAGAACCTCGACGGCCGGCTGCGCGAGCTGCAGGAGAGGATGGGACGCCTGGAGGGCGAGCTGGCCGCCGCCCAGGCCACCCTGTTCGAGGCCCAGGGAGAGCAGCAGGAGATAGTCGCCCGAGCGGCGGCGACGGCCTTCGCGCTCGCCCGCATCGAGGCGGAGGTTCGCCAGGTGCTCGCCAGCCGGAGGGAGGAGCAGCGGCCGGTGGAGATCCCCACGCTGCGCCCCATCGGCATCAACGTGCAGTCGGGGCTGCTCGCGCTTCCCGCCCGCCCGAAGGACCCGGGGCAGTCCGGCGCCGGCTCGGCGGCCGACGTCCGCTCGCTCGACGAGCTGGTCAGCTGGCAGCGCGAGCTCAGCGAGCAGGGCCGGCGCCAAGCCCAGGAGCTCGTCGAGGCGCAGACCCGGACGACGGCCGCCGACCAGGCGGTGACCGCCGCCCTCGGCCCGCTCGAGGCGGAGCGGGCGGTCCTGGCCGATCTTCGCCGAGAGCTGTCGGCCGCCCTCACCGACCCGACGGTGATGCTCCAGGGGCGGTCGCTGAGCGGGGCGGAGATGGCCCGGCCGAGCCAGTTCGCCCTCGCCGACATCCCGCCGGAGTACCTCGAGCTCTACCAGCGGGCGGCGACGACGTGCCCTGGCCTGTCGTGGACGGTGCTGGCCGCCATCGGCTCGATCGAGAGCTCCCACGGCCGGTCGACCGCCCCGGGTGTGCGTGAGGGCGCCAACTTCGCCGGCGCCATGGGGCCGATGCAGTTCCTGGGTCCGACCTGGGCCGCCTACGGCGTGGACGGCAACAAGGACGGCAAGCGGGACGTGTACTTCGCCGGTGACGCCGTTCTCGGCGCCGCCAACTACCTCTGCGCCAGCGGAGCGGGCGACCCCGCCCGGCTCCCCGACGCCATCTGGGCGTACAACCACGCCGACTGGTACGTCGACCAGGTGCTCGTCCTCGCCCTGCGCTACGGCGCCGGCGGGCTCGAGCTGCTGGAGGCGTCGGCCGCCGACGTGGCCCAGCTCCTCGCCAACCCCAACCTGACGCTGTCACCCAACGCCCGCGCCGACCTCCGCGACGGCCTGGTCGACCAGCGGGTCGTCAACGCGTTGGCGGCGATGGTTGCCAACCACCGCATCTCGGTGAGCGTCATCAAGACCGGCCACTCCCAGTTCGTGGCCGGCACCGACCGCATCTCCAACCACTTCCACGGCCGCGGCATCGACATCACCGCGGTGGACGGTGCCCCGGTCAACGCCTCGAACGACAGGGCGCTCGACCTGGCCCTGGCGATCCTCACCGCCGCGCCGTCGCTCCGCCCCGACGAGTTCGGGTCTCCGTGGCCCGGCCTCTCGGAGTTCCCCGGGGCCTTCACCGACGCCGCCCACCAGGGCCACCTGCACCTGGGCTGGCGCTGAGGAGGCCCGGCGGGGCCGGGACGACGTCGAGAGTCAGCACAATGACGGGTCTGCGCCGCCACCCTCGAGTCCTCATCGCACTCGCCGCGGCCATGCCGGTGGCTTTCGGGCTCCCGTCCGCCGGCGCAGGGGCGGCGGCGGGTGACGTGGTCATCGCCGGACGAGGCTGGGGCCACGGAGTGGGCATGGCCCAGGACGGCGCCTACTGGATGGGCGTGGCGGGCGCCGGCACCGAGGACATCCTTCGTCAGTTCTACC
>DATACM010000338.1:0-7302 GCA_036259055.1 Acidimicrobiales bacterium
TTGCACGCCGTGCGTGGCGCGCCCGAGCGAGCATCGTGTTCGTAGGGGCGACGTTGGTCGCGTCCGTGGTCCAGCAGGCGGTCGCCGGCGGAGGCACCCTGGAGGGCAAGCGGGCCGAGGCGGCGCGCCTCACCAACGAGCTCGAAAGCCAGGCGCGGCGCGTCGTCGAGCTCGACCGCCGTCACCGCCAGGCGAGAGCACGAGTGGCGGAGCTCGAAGGGATGGTTCGCCACGCCGAGGGCGGCGTGCGCTCGGCCATGGCGCAGCAGGACGAGGCCCGCCGCCGGCTCCAGGTCCAGGCCGTCGAGGCCTACATGCGGGGAGGCTCGTTCACCGTCATCGGCAAGCTCAAGGCGGGCACCGCCCTCCCCCTGTACGACACCTATCTCACCGTGGCGGCAGGGTACGACCGCAACGCCATCGAGCGCTTCCGCGGCGCACGACAGGACCTCGAGGCCCGCCGCCACGCCCTGGAGCTGGTGCTCGGCCGGGCCCGGTCCGAGGCGGCGCGCCTCCGCTCCGACCGGGCCGCGCTCGACGCCGCGGCCGCCGCCCAGCGCAGTCGGGTAGCCCAGCTCAACGGCGAGGTGGCCTCCTTGGTCGCCGCCGAGCAGCGCCGGCGCGCCGCCCTGGCCGCGGCTGCCACCCCCACCATCCAGGCGCAGTCCGTCTCCCCCTCGCCCCGTCCGGCCTCGCCCGCGGCACCGCTGCTCAGGAAGGCACCGGCGCCGGCGAGCGATCCGTTCGCGTGCATCCGCCAGCTCGAGTCGGGCGGGAACTACCGAGATCCGAACGGCGGCGCGTACCAGTTCCAGGACGCCACCTGGCAGTCCCTGGGCTACAGCGGGTCGGCGGAGGACGCACCCCCCGCCGTCCAGGACGAGGCAGCGCGCAAGCTGCAGGCGCGCGACGGCTGGGATCCCTGGACGGTCGCCCCCTCCTGCGGCCTCGTCTAAGCGAGCGGCGGGGCCGCCGCTACCCGATGCCGCCCTTGGCCTTGGTGATGTCGCCCAGCAGCTCGTGGCAGCGCACGGCCCGGTTGGCGTCCTCTTCCTTGACCTGCTTGACGAACTCGACGACGTCCTCGTGCTCGTGGGCGTCCTCGATGTACTTGTCGTAGACCTCGGCGCCCTTGAGGGCGTGGTACTGGATGCTCACCAGGTCGTACACGATGTCGTCGGCCGGGGTGTGTTCGCTTGCCATGGTCACTCCTCGATCGGTCGGGTCGTCCCGCCTCCTACCCCCACGGGCGCGTCCTCATCCGCTCACCCAAAGGTCGCGAGCGGCCTCGAACGCCCGGTATCTTCTCGGGCATCGAATCGCACCTGTCGCTTCCCGCCGAGCCAGCCAGCGCGTCACGAGCCCGAGCGTTCGTCCGCGACCTGCTGGCCACGTGGGGAGCGGAGCGCCTCGAGGAGCCGGCCACCCTCCTCACCAGCGAGTTGGTGACGAACGCCGTGCTGCACGCCCGCTCGGCCGTCGAGGTCACCGTGCGCCTCGACGACGGGCAGCTGTGGGTCGGAGTGTCCGACAGCGACACGGGCCCTCCGGTCCACAAGCGGTACGGCCCCGAAGCCGCCACGGGCCGCGGCCTGCTGTTGGTCGAGCGCATCGCCCGCGCCTGGGGCACGGAGGTGTCGGCGGCCGGCAAGATCGTGTGGTTCTGCCTCGACGCGGGCGCCGAGGACTCGGCGTTGGCGGCGCTGGCGGCCGACTTCGACGCCGACCTGGCCGAGCTGGGAGGTGGTCCGTCGGCGGGAGGGCACGACGACAGCCGCCGCCGCGGCCCTTCGGGTCCTCGCGCCGTCTCGCGCGGACGCCACCCCGCCCGGCACCGCGACGCCGTCTTGGGGTGACCGCCGCGCCGGTGAGCGACTCGCCCGAACTGGTCGACGTCCACCTCCTCGGCATGTCGATCAGCGCGTTCCGACACACCTCGGCCCATCATGACGAGCTGTTCCGCGAGTTCGCCCTCATCCACGGCGATCCTGCGGAGGAGACGAACGTCCCGGTCCGCCTCCTCGCCCTCGTGGAGGAGCTCGACCAGCGGTTCGGGAGGTTCTCGGCGGGCCCTCGAGCCGAGATCGAGGCGGCCGCCGAGCGGGGCGAGGAGTCGGTCGACGTCACCTACCGCGTGCCTCGGGAGACCCGCGAGGCCCTCATCCGCCTGTCCGAGCTCCTGACCCGAGCCGACGAGTACTGCCGTCAGGGGGAGCTGCTCACGGTGGCTCCGCCGCCCACGGCAGTGGCCTTCCGAAACTGGTTCCTCCGCGAGTTCGTCGTCCAGATCGACGGCGCCCCGCCGACCCCCTGGCCCGAGTACGCCGCGGACGTCTAGGCACCGAGGGCCGAGCCGCCGAGCGACGAGCGAGGCGTCGACGAAGCAGTGCTTCGGAGCGAGGAGAGCAGCCGCCGAGCGACGAGCGAGGCGTCGACGCAGTTCGAGGGGGCCACGGGGGGCAGAGCCCCCCGTGTGCTAGGGCAGAGCCCCCCGTGTGCTAGGGGCTACAGGCCCAGCACACTCATTGCCCGACCTCGGGCCGGGTGCGATACTCCGGAAAGGCGGGTGCTGCTCGTGCGGGAAGCGGCTGCACCCGAGGCGCGGACACGTTTTCACACTCGAAAGGCACCAGCTGTGGTGACGCGCGGGACTCGGCGAGAGAGGGCGGGCACGGCCAGACAGGAGCAGCGGGAGCGCGAGGCGGCCGCGGTCCTTGCCGCCCGGATCGCCGAGGGTCGGCCCCCCGCCGACGTCTGGACGGCCGCGGCGTGGCGGGAGGCGCTCCGCGGACCGGTCAGCGACGGCTGGTACACCTCCGCCACGCCCGCCCCGCCCGCGCACGTGCCGCTGGTGCTCCGCGTGGTCCGGTTGCGGTGACACTTCGTAGGGTTCCTGGCCTTCGGCTCTGCGAAGTGTCACCGGAGCCGTGCTCCTACGCCCGCAGCTCGGCGAGCAGGAGGGCCAGGTCGTCGTCGAGGCGGCCTCCCGAGTGGCGGAGGACCTGAGCGACGAGGTTCTCGAGCGCGGTGTCGAGGCTGCGGCGACCGAGGGACGCCAGCACGTCGGGGGCCAGCTCGAAGAACCTGCGGTCGCGGCTGCGAGCCTCGACCAGGCCGTCGGTGTAGAGGAGGAGGCGGTCCCCCCGCTTCAGGCGGTGCGCTTCGACGACGAAGTCGGGAGCCAGGCCGAGGGGGGGGCAGGCCTCGCCGGGCGTCAGGTACTCGGCCGTCTTGTCGGTGAGGCGCAGCGGCGGGTGGTGCCCGCAGTTCACGACTCGCACTTCGCCGCCGGGGAGGAACTCGACGAACAGGGCGGTCACGAAGTCCTCGAGGGCGATCTCTCCGGCTACCGCCCGGTCGACGGCGGCGGCGACCTGCTCGAGGGCCTGCTCGACGCTGGCGGCCTCCCGAAAGGCGCCCAGCACCAGGGCCGCCAGGTGCACCGCTTCCAACCCCTTGCCCCGCACGTCGCCGACCACCACCCGCACGCCCTCGCCACCGGGCACGACCTCGTAGAGATCTCCCCCGATGAACGCCTGCTCGGCCGCCGACACGTAGCGGGTGGCGAAGGCGACCGGTCCCACCCGGTTGGGGATGGGACGGAGGATTGCCAGCTGCGCCACCTCGGCCACTCTGGTGACCCGCGCCAGGTCCCGCTCCCGGCGTTCACGCCAGTGCGCCCCAACGACGCAGAACCCTCCCACCAGCACCAGCCCGGTGATGCGCACGAGCTGGTCGAAGTTGTCGAGGCGGTGGTTGACGAGGCCGACGAACAGGCCGCCGGCGACGGCCAGCGCCGCCACCACCGCGGTCCTCCGGGAGCTGATCGTCGCCGACGCCACGACCGGTCCGGCCAGGAGCACCCCTTCGAAACCACCGCCGCCGGTGACGACATCCAGTGCGGCGAGGCCCACCACGAGCCCGCCGGCCACACCGGTCCAGGTGTTCTCTCTGGTGCCCACGATCCTCTCAGGCGGGTTGCCGCCGTGACGGCACCTGCCTCCCCACTGGGTGACGCGGTGGCCTTTCCCACCGGCTCAGCCGTCGCCGGCGGCCGCTCGTCCCTGGCTCCTCAAGTGCGGCGGAAGTCCAGGAACGCTACAACCCGCGTCCGTCAGAGGTCGAGGGAGGGGAACTGCCGCTGCAGGTCGCTGACCAGCCGGTGCACCTGCCCGGCCCGCAGCTCGTCGGCTTCCTCGGCCAGGTCGACGGCCAGGGCCCCGAGGTCTCGCCAGGTCAACCAGCCGACGGCGCCGTCGGCCAGCCCCGCCGCCTCCTCCACGGCGGGCCCGGCGGCGTCGGGCGGGACGACCACGACCAAGCCGGCCCCCTTGCCGCTCGTCGACGTTCCGGTGAGCGCCTCGCGCGCGCCGGCCTGCAGCTGGTCGGGCCCGAGCTCGGGGGCGAGCGTGGCCAGGGCGACGACAAGCGCCTCGGGGCCGTCGAGCACCACGTCGACGGCGCCGTCGAACGCCACGCCCGTCGCCCACGGGACGACCGACGTCCCTGACCACTCGAGGGCGCTGAGCGGGTTGGCGGGCCCGCACGCCACGTCGAGCAGCCGGGGGACCCAGACGTCGGTCTCCCAGAGCCCCAGCGTGCGGAAGGCGTTCCACGCCAGGCGATCGGGACGGCTGTGGTCGTCGACCCGTGCCAGGGCGACCGCGGTGAGCAGGGGATTCTCGGCGTCGACCAGCCAGTCGCTCATGTCGCTCCCGTCCCGCCGGCCGCGAATAGCATGCAGAGAATTCTCTGTAGGTTGTTAACTTCTCCCCGAAACGGGTAGTCGGCAAACGGTTGTCTGTGGACGGCGGCCCACACGGGCCCCTCGTCAAGCAGCCGGCGAGGCGGCATCAGAACAGTTTGAGGAGCGGGCGTGCGCGTCCTCGGCGTCAACGCGATATTCCACGATCCTGCGGCCGCCATTGTCGTCGATGGCGTCACCGTGGCGGCCGCCGAGGAGGAGCGCTTCAGCCGTCGCAAGCACGGCAAGGAGGCGGTGCCGTTCTCGGCTTGGGAGGTCCCGCAACAGTCGGCGGCGTGGTGCCTGGCCGAGGCGGGGCTGAGCCCAGAGGACCTCGACGCCGTCGCCTACTCCTACGATCCGGGGCTCCTCCCCGATCCCGACGACATCACCGCCGACGGCTGGGAGGGCTTGCGCACCCTCTACGCGCGGGAGGCGCCGTCGTTCCTCCAATCCGCCCTGCCGCGCGTCGATCCCGGCTGCGTGCGCTTCGTCCCCCACCACGTGGCCCACGCCGCCTCCGCCCACCTGGCCGCCCCCTTCCCGTCCTCGGCGGTGCTCGTGCTCGACGGCCGGGGCGAGGTGGCGTCGCACCTGGCGGGGCGCTCCGACGGCGGCGACCTCGAGATCCTGCACGCTCAGCGCCTCCCCCACTCCCTCGGCCTGCTGTACGAGGAGGTCACCGAGCACCTGGGCTTCCGCCGGTCGTCCGACGAGTACAAGGTCATGGCCCTGGCCGCCTACGGCCGGCCCCGGTTCCTCGAGGAGCTGCGGCGGGCCATCCGGCCCACGGGCACCGGCGGCTTCGAGATCGAGCCCCTCGACCTGAGCGCGTTCGTGAAGCGTCGCCGCAAGGGCGAGCAGGTCGACGAGGACCACGCCGACCTGGCATCGACCGTCCAGGTCCGCTTGGAGGAGGTGCTGCTCGATCTGGCCCGGTGGCTGCACGCCCGCACCGGCGAGCGCCAACTCACCCTGGCCGGCGGCGTGGCCCTCAACTGCGTCGCCAACGCCCGGATCGCCGCCGAGGGCCCTTTCGAGCACCTGTGGGTCCAGCCGGCGGCGGGCGACGCCGGCACCGCCCTGGGCGCGGCGCTCCACGTCGCCCACGTCCTGGGCGACGACACCCAGGCCATGGCCGGCGCCGACCTGGGTCGGTCGTGGACCGACGACGAACTGGAGGCGTGGCTCACCACCGCCGACCTGCGCTACGAGCGTCCGCCCGACCTGGCCGAGGCGGTCGCCGAAGTGCTGGCGTCCGACGGCATCGTCGCCTGGTTCCAGGGGCGCAGCGAGTACGGGCCCCGGGCGCTGGGCCACCGCAGCCTGCTCGCCGACCCCCGCCGGGCCGAGAACCTGTCCCGGCTGAACGACGTCAAGGGGCGCGAGCAGTTCCGGCCCGTGGCGCCGATGGTCTCGCTGGAACGGGCCTCCGAGATCTTCGAGGGCGTGGTCCCCAGCCCCTACATGCTGTTCGTGCACCGGGTGCGCCCGGATTGGCGCGACCAGCTACCGGCGGTCACCCACGTCGACGGCACCGCCCGGGCGCAGACCGTCGACCGCCGCCAGGAGCCCCTCGTCGCCGCCCTGCTCGACGCCTTCGCCCGCCGTACCGGCGTCCCCGTGCTGGTGAACACCAGCCTCAACACCGCCGGGCGGCCGATGGTCGACGACCCCCGCGACGCGTTGGAGTGCTTCGGTTCCGCCCCCGTCGACGTCCTCGCCTTGGGCCCGTTCCTCGTGCGGAGGCACCCGTGACTCCGGGTCTGAGCTTCGACGTCGTCGTCCCCACGGTGGGCCGGCCGTCTCTGGCCGACCTGTTGGGCGCTCTTGCCGCGGGGCGAGGGCCGGCGCCCGAGCGCATCGTCCTCGTCGACGATCGCCGCCAGTCCGACCAGCCCCTCCTCCCCGACGGCCCTCCCGCGAGCTTGGACCCTCTCCACGTGCTGCCCGGTCCCGCCGCCGGCCCGGCAGCGGCCCGTAACGTCGGCTGGCGCGCCGCCCGGGCCCCGTGGGTCGCGTTCCTCGACGACGACGTCGTGCCCGACCCCGACTGGGCCGAGCGCCTGGTCGCCGACCTCTCTGCCACCGGGTCCGACGTGGCCGGCGTCCAGGGCCGGCTGCGGGTCCCGCTTCCCCCCGACCGGCGCCCGACCGATTGGGAGCGCAACGTGGCCGGGCTGGAGGCCGCCCGCTGGGCCACCGCCGACATGGCCTACCGCCGGTCCGCCCTCGCCGCCGTGGGCGGGTTCGACGAGCGCTTCCCCCGGGCGTTCCGAGAGGACGCCGACCTGGCCCTCCGCGTGACCGCCGCCGGCTGGCGCCTGGCGGTGGGCACCCGCACGGCCACCCATCCCGTCCGCCCGGCGTCTCCATGGGTCAGCGTCCGCCTGCAGGCCGGGAACGCCGACGACGCCCTCATGCGGAAGCTGCACGGCCGCCACTGGCACCGGGCGGCGGGCGCCCCTCGGGGCCGCATCGCCCGCCACGTCGCCGTCACCACCGCCGGCCTCGCCGCCCTCGCCGCCACCGCCACCGGCCGCCGCCGCCCGGCCGCC
>DATACM010000339.1:0-4588 GCA_036259055.1 Acidimicrobiales bacterium
GCCCCCAGGTCGGTGAGGATGTCGCCGAAGAGGTTGTCGGTCACGAGCGTGTCGTAGCGCCCGGGCGACGACACCAGGTGGATGCACGCGGCGTCGACGTGGTCGTAGGCGGTGGTGACCTCGGGGTGCCCGGCGGCCACCTCGTCGAACGCCCGCTTCCACAGGTCCCCGGCGTAGGTGAGCACGTTCGTCTTGTGGACGAGGGTGAGGTGGCGGCGGGGACGGGTGGCGGCCAGCTCGAAGGCGAAGCGCACGCACCGCTCCACCCCCATGCGGGTGTTCACCGAGCCCTGGGTGGCCACCTCGTGGATGGTTCCCTTGCGGAGGAAGCCTCCCTCGCCGGCGTAGACGCCTTCGGTGTTCTCCCGCACGACGACGAAGTCGCGGCGGCCGTCGGCCGACCGGAACGGGCGCAGGTTGACGTAGAGGTCGAGCTCGAAGCGCAGGCGCAGCAAGAGGCCCCGCTCGAGGATCCCGGGCGCCACGTCGGGCGAGCCCACCGCACCGAGGAGGATGGCATCGAGGCCCCGCAGCTCGTCCAGGACGGCGTCGGGCAGCACCTCGCCGGTGCGCAGGTACCGGCCGGCGCCGAGGTCGTACTCCACGGTGTCGAGGTCGACGCCGACGGCGCGCACGACCTTCAGGGCCTCGGCCACCACCTCGGGGCCGATGCCGTCGCCGCCGATGACGCCGATCTTGTAGCCCACGGCTCCTCGAAAATGAGAAACCGCCCACCAGGGTGGACGGTCGAACGCACGCGCCGGGAAGGCGCGTGCTAGCGGATTACGGAAATGAGAGACCTGCTCACAGGAACTCCAGTGTCGTGCCCGGGGCGCGACACGTCAAACCTGGGAAGGACCGCTCGAGGCGGTTGGTAGCCTGGCCCGATGGCCGAGACGCACCTGTCCCAGGCCGCCTACGACCGCCTGCAGGCGGAGCTCGAGGACCTCACCACCCGCGGTCGCCTCGAGATCGCCGGTGCCATCCAACGGGCGCGGGAGATGGGCGACCTGTCGGAGAACGCCGACTACCACGCCGCCCGCGACGACCAGGGACGCATGGAGGCCAGGATCCGCCAGATCCAGGGGCTCCTCGAGACGGCGGTCATCGTCGAGGGCGACAAGGACAGCGACCAGGTCGGCGCCGGCAGCATCGTCGGCCTTCGCTACGAGGGCGACGACGAGGTCGAGCGCTACCTGGTCGGCTCCATCGAGGAGCGCCCGGACGAGCTGCCGGTGATCTCGCCGGCATCGCCCCTCGGCCAGAGCCTCCTCGGGCGGAGCCGGGGCGACGTCGTCGAGTACCGGGCGCCCAGCGGCACCCTGAAGGTCGAGATCGTCGAAGTCAGCGCCTAGGAGGCCCCCCCTTCCGCCCGGAAGGGTGGTGGACGTGCCCGGCCGGGGACCGACGTTCGTGCGGGAGCTCCCCGGCCCTGCCGGCGCCCCGACGTTGGTGCTCCTGCACGGGCTCACCGCCAGTGCCGACCTGAGCTGGTTCCGCTGCTTCGCCGCGTTGGGGCCTCGGTTCGGTGTGGTGTCGGTGGAGCACCGGGGCTACGGCCGGGGCGTGCCGCTCGCCGGGCCGTTCCGGCTGGACGACTGCGCCGACGACGTGGCCGCCCTCGCCGACGTCCTCGGCCTCGACCGCTTCGTGCCCGTCGGCTACTCGATGGGAGGAGCCGTCGCCCAGCTCGTGTGGCGCCGCCACCCCGAGCGGGTGGCCGGGCTGGTGCTGTGCGCCACCGCCGCCGTCTTCGTCGCGACCTTGCGGGAACGGGCCCTGTGGCTGGGGCTGCCGGCCTGGACGGCGGTCGTTCGACGCGTGCCGTGGCTGGGCCGCCAGTGGGTCGGCTCGGCGCTGCTCGCCCGCTTCGAGGGCTCGCCCTGGCGGGACTGGGCGGCGGCCGAGCTCCGGCGCGCCCACCCTGCCCACATGCTCGCCGCCGCCCACGAGCTCGGCCGCTTCTCCTCCCTCTCGTGGGCGGGGACGATCGACGTGCCCGTGAGCGTGGTGGTGACGGGCCGTGACGTGCTGGTGCCACCCGCCCGCCAGGAGGCGCTGGCCTCGGCCATCCCGGGGGCGACCATGCGCCGCGTGGACGCCGACCACGGGGCGCCGATCAGCGCCCCCGACCGCTTCGTCCCCGCGCTGGTGGCGGCGGCCTGCGAGGTCTCCGGGGAGGACTGAGGGTCAGCCGACCGGCAGTGCCTCGTGGGCGTCGCTCACCGACAATCCCGGCGTCGGGCCGCCGCCGATGACGTGCAGGCGGTCACCGACGCCGACCACCGCCAGGCCGTGGCGCGGCGTGCGCAGCGTGGCCACCTGCTCCCACCGGTCGGCGGCGAGGCACTCCACGGAGGCGATGGTGCCGGCCGGCTCCTCGCCTCCCGCCACGCACGGCCGGCCGCCGACCTCGGCTGCCGCGGTGCCTCCCCGGGAGTCGTTGAGCGCGGGCTCCGGCCTCCACCCTCCGGGCCCCGAAGGGTCCCAGGACTCCACCGACCTCAGGTTGGACTCCAGGCTGCCGACGCGGCCCCCGATGGCGTAGACGCGCCCGCCCGAAGCGGCCAGGGCCAGGTGCTCTCGGGCCTCGAGGAGGTCGGGACCGGGACGCCAGCCGCCGGCGCCCGGCGTCAGGACCTCGGTGCGCCGCAGGCCCCCCTCGGGCATGCCCCCCACCGCGACCAGCCGGTCGCCGACCGCCACCACCGCCAGCGCAGCCCGAGGGGCCGAGAGCGACGGCTCCTGCCGCCACCGCTCCTCGCCGGGCCCGAGGCTCCACACCTGGGCGACCGGTTGGCCCAGGGCTCGGCGGCTCGAGTAGCCGCCGATCACGTACAGCCGGTCGCCCAGCGCCGCCGCCCCGGCGTGGTGCAGCAGCAGCGGCAGGGGCGGCCCCGACCGCCACCTGTCGCTGGCCGGGTCGAACAGGTCGACCTGGTTGGACGCCGCCCCGTCGGCGGTGATGCCGCCGACGACCGCCACCAGGCCCTGCCACATGGTCCCGGCCACCTCCGTGCGGGCGAGCGGCAGGGGCGCCAGCGCGTCTCGGCGCTCGGCCACCGACGTGGGCGAAGACGTCGGCTCGGTCGCGGGCCCGGCCGATTGGTCGCCGTCATCGTCGGGGGAGCACGCCGGCACGAAGACGAGGAGAGCCACGGCGACGGCCACCCATCGCCCGCCGCGGTCAGCCCGCGCCACGCCCGCCTGCCACCGCCTGCTCCACCGCCCGGGCCGCCGCCACCACCGCTGCCGCGTACTTGCGCCCGGGCGAGCGGGTCGTCCGCCCGATCGGGCCGGAGACCGACACCGCGGCTACCACCTCCCCGCGCCCGTCACGCACCGGCGCGCTCACCGAGGCCACCCCCGGCTCCCGCTCCTCGACGCTCTGGGCCCATCCCCGGCGGGCGGCCTCGGCGTCGCCCCGCAGGACCTTTCCCGCCGACCCCACGTCGAGTGGCAACAGCGCGCCCACGGCCACGATCGTACGGAGCCCGTGGGGTGACTCGAGGGACGCCACGCACAGCCTGCGGTCCCCCGTTCGCACGTAGAGCTGGACGCTCTCGCCGGTCTGGTCGCGAAGGCGCTCGAGGGCGGGGCGGGCCCTCTCGGCCAGGGTGGGCCCGGCGAGGCGCGGGCCGAGGGCGAAGCGGCCGTCGCCCGTGCGCCGCACCATGCCGTGGGCCTCCAGGGCGACGGCCAGGCGGTGCGCCGTCGCCCGGGAGAGCCCGCTGGCCTCCACCAGCCCGCCCAACGTCAGCGGCCCCGCCTCGAGGGCGTCGACGACGGCAAACGCCTTGTCGAGCACACCGACACCGCTTATGCTGTCCACATCACAAGATTAGCGTCTCACATAGTGAGACGCCACCGTTCCTTGGTGACTCCGCTACCGCATGCGTAGTCAGCTCTCCAGGAAAGGCCCGAGACCGATGCCCAAGACGCTCAGTGAGAAGGTGTGGGACCGCCACGTCGTGCGCCAGGCCGAGGGGGAGCCCGACCTTCTGTACGTGGACCTCCACCTGGTCCACGAGGTCACCTCGCCCCAGGCCTTCGACGGGCTGCGGTTGGCCGGTCGCAAGGTGCGCCGGCCGGAGCTGACCCTCGCCACGACAGATCACAACGTCCCCACCATCGGCCTCGACCAGCCCCTGGCCGACCCGGTGTCGGCGCGCCAGATCGAGGCGCTCCGGGCCAACTGCGCCGAGTTCGGGATCCCGCTCTACCCGATGGGCCACGCAAACCAGGGAATCGTCCACGTCATCGGGCCCGAGCTCGGCCTCACCCAACCGGGCCTCACCATCGTGTGCGGGGACAGCCACACGTCCACCCACGGCGCCTTCGGCGCCCTCGCCTTCGGCATCGGCACGAGCGAGGTCGAGCACGTGCTGGCCACCCAGACCCTCCCGCAGCGGCGGCCTGGCACCATGGCCGTCGCCGTCGAGGGGCGGCTGGCCGAGGGCACCACCCCGAAGGACGTGATCCTCGCCGTGATCGGACGCATCGGCACCGGCGGGGGTGTCGGCCACGTCATCGAGTACCGGGGCTCGACCATCCGGGCCCTCTCGATGGAGGGCCGCATGACCATCTG
>DATACM010000340.1:0-3028 GCA_036259055.1 Acidimicrobiales bacterium
GTAGAGACGGGAGAAACCGACGAGCACCACGACGAGGGCGGCGGCCGTCCAGACCGCGACCGCCCGGGTCCAGCTGCCGAGGTGGCGGGAGGCGAGGACGGCAAGGAGGCCGTACAGCGCCATGGCCTGGGTGGCGTGACCTGAGGGGAAGGCGAAGCCGGCGGCGTCCATGACGAGGGGGCCCATCTGGGGACGGGGCCGTCCGACGAGCAGTCGCACCACCGCGTAGAGGGCGACCGACCCGGCGAGGGTGGCGGCGAGGGTCAGGAGGGGCACCCAGCTCCGCGTGCGCCGCCAGACCCAGAGCCCGACCACGGCGACGAGGGGGACGAGGACGACGAGGTCGCCCAGGAAGGTGATCCGCCGGAACAGCGTCGTCAGCCACGGCTCGCGGTGCTCGGTGACGTAGCGGGTGACGGGCTCGTCGATGCTGGACAGCTGGTCGCCGCCGACCACGTCCCGGAGGACGGTCGCGAACAGCCACGCCGCCAGGCCGATGACCGCCAGCTGCAGGGTCAGCGACAGGCCGAGGGCGCTGCCCGGCCGGAGCCGGCGCCCGAGGAAGCGCACCGGTCGGGCGCAGAGACGCAGCACCTGCCCGACGACCGGCTGGGCCAGCATGCGGTCCCGCCAGGCCGCCCACTCCTCGGGGTGACGGGACAGCCAGCGACCGGCGGCGAGCACCGCGCCCACGGCCAGCACGAGCGCGAGCAGCACGAGCCCGGCTCGCCCCGTCCATTCGGCGACCTTGTCGTACGACCCGCCCGCCATGTAGCCGAGCCACACCAGACCCGGCCCCCAGATGACCGCCCCCAGCGCGTCCCAGAGCACGAACCGCCGGTAGCGGAGCCCCGAGGCGCCGGCCAGGGCGGGAACGACCGCCCGGAGGATGCCCACGAAACGTCCGAAGAACACCGCCCGACCGCCGTGCCGGCGGAGCGCGTCCTCGGCCCGCTGCCACCGCTTCTCGCCGACCTTGGCACCGAGGCGCCCTTCGCGGACGCGGCCGCCGAACCGCCGTCCGATGTAGTACCCGATGTTGTCGCCGGCGGCGGCGCCGACGCCTGCGAGCACCATCATCACGCCCAGGCTCGCCCTGCCCTCGGATACGACGAACCCGCCGACGAGGAGCCCGAGCTCGCCGGGTACGGCCAATCCCACGAAGGCGGCCGTCTCCAGGACGGCCAGCGAGAAGACGACCACGTACGCCCAGGGCGACGCCAACTCGCCCAGGGCGGCGAACGCGTCGCTCACCGGCTCTTCCCGGTGGTGCCGCCGGCCCGCCGCACCCCGCTCCGGGCGCGCCGGCCCCGCGAGTCCATGTGCCTATCGTGCCGCCCGGCGACGGACTTGGTCGATCAGGCCGCCGGATAGCCTTTGCTCATGCCCGTGGCGCCCACACGGTTCGTGATCATCGGCGGCGGCCCCGGCGGGAACACCGCCGCCACCACCGCTGCCCGCCTGGGCGCCGACGTGACCCTGGTCGAGCGTGACGTGATCGGCGGGGCCGCCCACCTGTGGGACTGCATCCCCTCCAAGGCCATGATCGCCACAGGCGGGGCGATGTCCTTCGCCCGCCGCTCGCCGGGGATGGGCCTGGCCCACCGGGAGGCGCAGCTCGACTTCGACGCCCTCAAGCGCCGCATCACCGAGATCGAGGACCGCCTCCACCGGACGGTGTCCGAGCTGCTCGCCAGCCAGGGGGTGCGGATCGTGCAGGGGACCGGGCGCCTGGCGGGCCCGCACGAGGTGGTCGTCGACCGGCCCGACGGCACCGAGGAGCTCACGGCCGACGCCATCGTGCTGGCCACCGGGAGCCGGCCCCGGATCCCCGACTGGTGCCAGCCCGACGGCGATCGTGTGCTGACGACCCGCCAGGCCTATCCCCCGCCGGCCCTGCCCGAGCACCTCGTGGTCATCGGGTCGGGGGTGACGGGGGTGGAGTTCGTGCACATGTTCAGGTCCTTCGGCACCGCGGTGACGCTCATCGTCAGCCGCCAGCAGGTGCTCCCCGGCAAGGACGCCGAAGTCGCCGCTGCGCTGGAGGAGGACTTCCTCCGCCGCGACATCGAGCTGCTCAAGGGCGCCCGGGCGGTCGCCATCGACCGGGAGCGCGAGGACGTCCTCGTGCGGTGCCACGACGGCCGGGTGGCCCGGGGCTCCCACGCCCTCCTGGCGATCGGCTCGGTCCCGAACTCCGAGGGGCTGGGCCTCGAGTCGGCCGGCGTGGACGTCGACCCCGGCGGCTACGTGCCGGTGAACCGCCACTGCCAGACCAACGTCGCCAACATCTACGCCGCCGGCGACCTGTCGGGGAAGCTGCCGCTCTCATCGGTCGCCGCCATGCAGGGCAGGAAGATCGCCGAGCACGCTCTGGGCCTCGGCGCCCGCCAGCACCGCCACATCGACTACGACAAGGCCGCCCAGGCCATCTTCACCGAGCCGGAGATCGCCGAGGTGGGGATCGCCGAGGCAGAGGCCTTCGCCACCGGGCGGAAGATCCGCGTGACCAAGGTGCCCTTCTCGGCCAGCGCCAAGGCCCTCATCAACGACGACCCGAGGGGGTTCGTGAAGATCATCTCCGACCCGGCCACCGGCGTCGTCCTGGGCGGGTCGATCGTCGGTCGCCACGCCGCCGAGCTGATCTCGGTGGTGGCCGTCGCCGTCAACGCGCGCCTGCGGGTGACCGACGTCGTCGACAGCGTGCTCGTCCACCCGACGCTGGCCGAGGCCCTGGCCGAGGCGGCCGAGTAGCCCTACTCGATCACCACCACCACGTCGCCGGCGCTGACCGTGTCGCCCGGCGACACCCGCACCTCGGCCACCCTTCCCGCCCGGTCGGCGCTCACCAGGTTCTCCATCTTCATGGCCTCGAGGACGCAGACGGACTGGCCCGCCTCGACGGTGTCGCCTGCCGCCACCAGCACCTCGACGATCGTGCCCTGCATGGGCACCCGCACCTCACCGGGGGTGGCCGGCCCGCGGCCCGGTGGCCCGTGGCGGCGGGACCGCGCCCCCGGCGCCTCGC
>DATACM010000341.1:0-8946 GCA_036259055.1 Acidimicrobiales bacterium
CCCCTCGAGGCCGAGCCCTTCATCGCTGCCCGCAGCGAGGAGCCGCCCCCGCCTCTCCCCGAGCCCGAGCCCGTCGCGACGGCGCCGCCCATCGTCCCCGGCCCCGAGGTCGCCCCCCCTCCGGAGGAGATCGAGGTCGACGTGGCCGTGGAAGGGGAGGACCTCTCGGTCATCGTCGGCCACGCCTCCGAGGTCACCGCCGCCTCACCGGGAACCCAAGCAGCGGCCGACGAGGTCGAACCGGCGATCCCCGAGCCCGGGCGCCGGCTCCCCGGTCCCGCCCAGGTCGAGCCGCCGTTGACCGTCTCGTCGGACCTCGCCGCCGACCTGCGGTCCGTCGAGCGGGAGGCGGCCGCCCCGGCGCCTGCGCCGACCGTCCCCGAGCCCGAGCCGACGGTCTCGGAGCCCCAGGTGCCGGCCGCCGCATTGGAGGAGATCGCGCTGGAGCCGGAGCCCGCCACTGCGGCCCTTCCGGCGGAGCCCGAGCCGACCACTCTGGAGCCGGCGCCGACCGCCACCGCCCTGGAGCCCCAGCCCGCCCTCCAGCCCGAGCCGCAGCCCGCCCTCGAGCCGGAGCCCGCCCCGCCGATGTGGCCCGAGCCGCAGGTGGCGGCGGCGCCGGCGACCGAGGCGACCGCCCTGGAGCCGCAGCCGACCGCCCTCGAGCCGCAGGCGACCGCCCTGGAGCCGGAGCCGACCGCCCTGGAACCGCAGGCGACCGCCCTCGAGCCGCAGCCGGTCGGTCCCGACGCCGGGATCGAGCCCCTCGTGGCGAGCGCCGAGCCCGTGGTCCCCGCCGCCGACCAGCTCGAGCAGCCGAGCTGGGCAGCGCCCGAGCCCTCGTTCGACGAGGCGGCCGAGGAGGTGACGGTGCTCGTGTCGCCCGTGCCGTCGCCCAGCCCCCTTCGGATCGTGGTGGGCAGCGACCATGCCGGGCTCGGGCTCAAGAACCACCTCCTCGGCCACCTCCGTGAGCAGGGGCACCACGCCGACGACGTGGGCACGTACAGCGAGGAGTCGGTCGACTACCCCGACTTCGGCGCCCGCGTGGCCCGGGCCGTCGCCGGTGGCGAGGCCGACATCGGCGTCTGCGTCTGCGGCACGGGGATCGGCATCGGGATCGCCGCCAACAAGGTCCCGGGCGTGCGGGCGGCGATCGTCCACGACGTGAGCTCGGCGGTCATGGCCCGGCGGCACAACGACGCCAACGTGATCTGCCTGGGTGCCCGGCTCGTGGGACAGCAGGTGGCCACCGACGCCGTCGAGGCCTTCCTCGAGGCCCGCTTCGAAGGCGGGCGCCACCAACGCCGTATCGACCGCATCGCCGGCCTGGAGACGGCACTGGCCCCGGCCGGGGCGCGGCGGGCGGCCGGCGCCGACGCCTTCGAGGACAGCGAGCTGTTCGGGATCATCGCCCGCGAGCTCGAGCGCCAGAACACGACCCTCCAGCTCATCGCCTCGGAGAACTTCACGTCCCCGGCCGTCCTCGCCGCGCAGGGGTCGGTGCTCACCAACAAGTACTCAGAGGGCTACCCCGGGCGCCGGTACTACGGCGGCAACGCCGTCGTCGACGAGGCCGAGGAGCTGGCGCGAGAGCGGGCCAAGGCGCTCTTCGGCGCCGAGCACGCCAACGTCCAGCCCCACTCCGGCGCCAACGCCAACATGGCGGTGTACCTGGGGCTCCTGGAGCCCGGCGACACGGTCCTGGGCATGCGCCTCGACCAGGGTGGCCACCTCACCCACGGCTCGCCCGTCAACTTCAGCGGCCGCCTCTACCGCTTCGTGTCCTACGGCGTCACCGAGACCGACGAGCGCCTGGACTACGACCAGATCCGAGACCTGGCCCACCAGGAGCGGCCCAAGGCGATCATCGCCGGCGCCACCGCCTACCCGAGGGTCATCGAGCCCGAGCCGCTCCGGGCGATCTGCGACGAGGTGGGGGCGCTGTTCATCTTCGACGCCGCCCACGTGGCGGGCCTCATCGCCGGCGGCGTGCACCCCAACCCCGTTCCCCACGCCGACGTCGTCACCTTCACCACCCACAAGACCCTCCGCGGGCCCCGCGCCGGCTGCATCGTGTGCAAGGAGGCCCACGCCAAGGCGATCGACAAGGCCGTGTTCCCGGGGCTGCAGGGCGGCCCGCTCATGCACGTCATCGCCGCCAAGGCGGTGGCGTTCCGAGAGGCCGCCCAGCCGGCGTTCCGCGAGTACGCCGCCCGCATCGTCGCCAACGCACAGGCGCTGGCCCGTCGCCTGGCCGAGGAGGGCTTCCGGCTCGTCTCGGGCGGCACCGACAACCACCTGATGCTGGTCGACCTCCGCCCCTTCGACGCCGAGCTCACCGGCAAGGAGGCGCAGGAGACGCTCGACCGGGCCGGGATCACGCTTAACAAGAACCAGATCCCCGGCGACCCCCGTTCCCCGTTCGTCACCAGCGGGCTGCGCATCGGGACGCCGGCGGTGACGACCGCCGGCATGGGCGAGCAGGAGATGGGCGAGATCGCCTCGCTCATCGCCCGCTCCCTCCGCCGCGACGCCACCTTCGCCCCCGACGGCGACAGCTCGGTGCTGGGCGAGGTCCGCGAGGCGGTCGCCACCCTGTGCTCCAAGTTCACGCCCTACCCGGACCTCCCCGGAGGCCACTGACCCGTCTCGCTCCCGCCGGGTCGGTGGCCGCCGCCGGCCGCTCGTTTAGACTCCCGGGCATAGCCGTTCGCCGCCTGCCCATGGCCACGCCCGGCTGCTCGCCCAACCAGGGAGCGCCGGGTCCGACGCCGGCGCACTCGGACTCGTGCTGAGCTACGCCGTCGTCTTCGCGGTGGCCGCCGTGGTCACCTACGTGGTCACTCCGGCCGTGTGGCGGCGCGCCGTCAGGGTCGGCGCGGTGGTCGCCCCCGACGAGCGAAGGGTGCACACGCGGCCCACGCCGACCCTCGGGGGGCTGGCCATGCTCGCCGCCTTTCTCGGGGCGATGGCCGTGGCGGCCGTGCTGCCCGAGTTCCGCCCGGTGTTCACCGCCTCCTCCGAGCCCCTGGGGGTGGTGATGGCCGCGGTGGTCATCCTGGCGGTGGGGACGCTCGACGACCTCCGCGAGGTGTCGGCCCCGGCCAAGCTCGCCGGTCAGGTCCTGGCCGGGTCGGTGCTCGCCCTGGCCGGCGTCACGATGTTCTACTTCCGGATCCCGTTTGCCGACTTCTTGGTGCTCGCCCCCGACCTCGCCTTCCTCGTCACCGTCCTGTGGGTGGTCGGCATGGCCAACGCCGTCAACTTCATCGACGGCCTCGACGGCCTGGCCGCCGGCATCGTCGCCATCGCCGCCGGAGCGTTGTTCATCTACGCCACCAGGCTCTCCGACGCCGGCCTGCTCGAGGCCGACAACATGGCCCCCCTGATCGTGGCCATCGCCTGCGGGCTGTGCGTGGGCTTCCTCCCTCACAACTTCTCGCCGGCCAAGGTGTTCATGGGCGACGGCGGCGCCATGCTCCTGGGTCTCCTCATGGCGGCGGCCACCATCTCGGTGGGGGGCCGCACCGCCGACCAGTTCAGCGGTCAGACCTACTTCTTCTTCGCCCCCCTCTTCATCCCGTTCTTCATCCTGGGCGTCCCCATCCTCGACACCGGGTTCGCCATCGTCCGCCGCGCCGTCCGGGGGGCCTCCGTGTCGCAGGCCGACAAGGCGCACCTCCACCACCGCCTCATGCAGATGGGCCACGGGCCCCGCCGGTCGGTGCTGATCCTCTGGACGTGGACGGCGATGCTCTCCGGCGTCGTCCTCGTCCCCACCTTCACGAACCAGGGCAACGCACTGGTGCCGTTCCTCGTCGCCGGCCTCGGGGTGCTCCTCTACACGTTCTTCCACCCCGGGGTCCGCACGCCCCTGGCCCCGGCGCCGGAGGTCAAGGTGTTCGACCAGGAGGCCCCCTGGCCGGAGCCGGCAGCCAACGGGGGGGACGGCAAGCGCAGCGGCGGCCCCAACAAGGTGCGCCAGCAGCTGGCTGTCCCCCGGCGCCAGCCCCCGTCATCGCCCGCCCCGCCTGCTCCGCCCCCTCCGGGCCATTTGCGGCCCCCACGCCCGGTCCCGTAGGGTGCGCGGCGTTTCACCAGCACCGGGGTTGAAGCGTCGCGACCGGGGAGGCGCAACCTTGGGTGTGGATCGAGGGCACCGGGACATCGTGGAGACGGAGGCCGCAGAGCGGGAGGAAGGCCCTCCGGTGGAAGGATGGCGACGCGCCCTGAGCCCCGCCGTGCTGACCGAGCGTCGGCAGCTCTACCAGGGGTTCGGCGACACGCTGGCGCTGGCCTTCGAGCTGGCCTTCACGCCGGTGATCATCGGCCTCATGGGCTACGGCCTCGACCGGTGGTTCGGCATACTGCCCGTACTCACCATCGTCTTCGTGCTGATGGCGATCGTGGGCATGTCCGCCCGCATGTGGTACGGCTACGACGCCCGGATGAAGGTCCACGAGGCCAACGGGCCGTGGGCCCGGCGCGTTCCTCCGGCGGCGCCCCCTCCGGGAACGCTCATCGCGCCTGGCGCGGTCGAGCCGGAGGTGTTCGGCATACCCGCCGACGACACCGGTTCGGGTGATCCCCGAAGGCCCGGTAGTGACGGCTGAGCCCGACTCAGTGACGGCCGAGCACCGCCCGGCCGCCCCGGTGGCGCCGCCCGAGACGCCGCCGGTCGAGCGGCAGGTCGTCTCCGACATGATCCGGCGCAGCCTGCCCGCCCTTCCCGTCCTCGTCGCCCTCGCCGCCGTCTTCTGGGGCGTCGCCGGGGCGCTGTCGGCCGCCTTCGCCATCGGGCTCGTGCTCGTGAACTTCGTGGTGGCGGCGAGCCTTCTCGCCGGCGCCGCCCGCATCTCGATGGCCGTCCTGGCCCTGGCGGCCGTGGGCGGGTTCATCGTCCGCCTGGCCCTCCTGACCGTCGCCGTGCTGGCGGTCAAGGACCATTGGTGGGTCGAGCTGGTGCCCCTCGGCTTCACTCTGGTCATCACCCACCTGGGCCTTCTGATCTGGGAGGCCCGGCACGTCTCGACGTCACTGGCGTTCCCCGGCCTCAAGCCTGCGAAGGGATGAGCGTGGACCTTCTCGCTGCCCTGCACTTCCCGCCCATCAAGGACCTGGTCGACTGGCGGGACCTGGCGCTGAAGGGCACGCCCCTGGCGGTCAACAAGGTGGTCCTGCTCACGTGGCTGGCCGCCATCCTGAGCTTCGTCATGTTCTGGGTCGCCGGCAAGCGGGCCCAGAGCGACGAGGGGCTGGTGCCGGCCGGGACCCAGAACATCGTCGAGGCCAGCGTCGAGTTCGTCCGCAACGAGATCGTCCTGCAGACGATGGGGCCTCAGGGTCTCGGGTGGACCACCTTCCTCATCACGATGTTCTACTTCCTCTTCTTCTGCAACATCTTCGAGGTGATCCCGCTCATCCAGCTCCCGGTGACGGGGCGTATGGCGACCCCGATGATCCTGGCCCTCTTCGTGTGGTTCATCTTCAACGCGGTGGGGATCAAGAACCAGGGTCTCGGCGGCTACCTCAAGTCGGTCTTCATCCCTCCCGGCGTCCCCAAGTTCCTGCTCCCGCTGGTGGCGTTCATCGAGCTCATCTCGACGATCTTCGTGCGGCCCTTCTCGCTGGCGGTGCGGCTCTTCGCCAACATGCTGGCCGGGCACCTGCTCCTCGTCACTTTCGGCGTCCTCTGCGCCGCCCTCTGGACCAAGAGCTTCGTGGCCGTCATCCTGCCCCTTCCGTTCGTCATGTTGGTCATCGTGACCGCGTTCGAGATCCTCGTCGCCGGCCTGCAGGCCTTCATCTTCACCATCCTCACGGCTGTGTACATCGGCGGTGCCATGGAGCCCGAGCACTGACGTGCTGACCGTCCCTGCCCATCCAACCGACCGCCCGAGCGCCCGCGACGGCGACCACCTCTAGGAGGCCGTGTGTTCTTCGAGGTTCTGGCTCAGCAGCCGGACATCACGCCGGGGCTCTCGGCCATCGGCGCCGGTATCGGCTACGGCGCCGCCGCCATCGGCCCCGGGATCGGCATCGGGATCGTCGTCGGCAACGCAATCACGGCCATGGCCCGCCAGCCGGAGTCGGCGGGCATGGTGCGCACCACCATGTTCCTGGGCATCGCCTTCACCGAGGCGCTGGCCCTCATCGGTTTCGTGGTCTTCATCCTCCTCAAGTTCACCTAGGAGACGCCGCCATGTCGCCTTCCGCAGTGGTCCTGGCCGCCGAGACGACCAACCCCATCCTCCCGTCGATGAACGAGGTCGTCTGGGGGGCGCTGTCGTTCCTCGCCCTGTTCGCCGTCCTGGCCAAGTACGGCTACCCGTCGGTCAAGAAGGGGATGGACAACCGGGCCAAGAAGATCCGCGACAGCCTCGACGAAGCCGAGCGGACCCGGGAGGAGGCCCGGTCGATCCTCGACCAGTACCAGCGCCAGCTGGCCGACGCCAAGGGCGAGTCGTCCCGGATCATCGAGGAGGCCCGCCAAGCCGCCGACAAGCTCCGCCAGGACCTCAAGAAGCAGGCCGAGGACGAGGTGACGGAGATCAAGGAACGGGCCCAGCAAGACATCTCCGCCCAGGTGGAGCGGGCCAAGGCCGACCTCCAGGCCCAGATGGGCGAGCTCTCCATCGAGCTGGCCGAGAAGGTGGTCGAGCGCAGCCTCGACCGCGAGACGAACATGGAGCTCATCGAGAGCTTCATCCGCGAGACAGGAGCCAGGTCGTGAGCGACCGCGTGGACGGCTACGCCTCGGCCATCTTCGAGGTGGCCCGAGCGGAGGGCGCCCTCGACGAGGTGGAGGACGAGCTCTTCCGGTTCGCCCGTGTGCTGGAGGGGTCCGACGACCTGCGCTCGACCCTCACCGACGCCAACCTGCCGGCCGAGCGGCGCCAGGCCATCGTCGAAGACCTCCTCGGCGGCAAGGCCCTCCCGCTCACCACCAGCCTCGTGTCGTTCGTCGTGGGCGCCGGCCGGGCCAAGGACCTGCCCGCGATCATCGACCGCCTCGTGCGCCGGGCCGCCGCCGAGCGCCGTCACGCGGTGGCCGAGGTGCGCTCGGCGGTGGAGCTCGACGACAACCAGCGCAAGCGCTTGGCCGAGGCGCTGTCGTCCAACCTGGGCAAGGACGTCGAGGTGAAGGTCATCGTCGATCCCTCGGTGATGGGCGGGTTGTCGGCGCGCGTCGACGACACGGTCATCGACGGCACCGTCCGGCACCGCCTCGACCGACTTCGTGAATCCCTCTAGCTCAGAAGGAGCAGCTCATGGCTGAGCTCACCATCTCCACCGACGACATCGCCCAGGTGCTCCGCAAGCGCCTCGAGGGCTTCAAGCCCGACCTCGAGCGCCAACGGGTGGGGCGCATCGTCGAGGTGGGGGACGGCATCGCCCGCATCTCCGGGCTGCCGAACACAGCCGTCAACGAGCTGCTCGAGTTCGAAGGCGGCACCCTCGGCCTGGCCCTGAACCTCGACGAGGACTCGATCGGCGCGGTCGTGCTGGGCACCGTCGACGACATCGAAGAGGGCCAGTCGGCCACCGCGACGGGTGACATCCTCTCGGTGCCGGTGGGCGACGCCCTCCTCGGCCGGGTCATCAACCCCCTGGGCGAGCCCCTCGACGGCGGAGGGACGATCAACACCGAAGACCGCCGACGCCTCGAGGTGCAGGCGCCCGGCATCGTCGCCCGCCAGCCGGTGAAGGAGCCGCTCCAGACCGGCATCAAGTCGATCGACTCCATGACCCCGATCGGGCGGGGGCAACGGGAGCTCATCATCGGCGACCGCAAGACGGGCAAGACCGCCATCGCTGTCGACACGATCATCAACCAGAAGGGCCAGGGGGTGAAGTGCATCTACGTCGCCGTCGGCCAGAAGGGCTCGACGGTGGCGGAGGTGGTCGCCGCCCTGGAGGAGAACGGGGCCATGGGGTACACGGTGGTCGTCAGCGCCCCCGCCTCCGACCCCGCTCCCTTCAAGTACCTGGCGCCCTACGCCGGCTGCGCCATGGGGGCCTACTGGATGGACCAGGGCGACGCCGCCCTCATCGTCTACGACGACCTCTCCAAGCAGGCCGAGGCCTACCGCCAGCTGTCGCTGCTGCTACGCCGTCCCCCCGGGCGGGAGGCCTACCCGGGCGACGTCTTCTACCTCCACAGCCGGTTGCTCGAGCGGGCGGCCAAGCTGAGCGACGACAATGGAGGCGGGTCGCTGACCGCCCTCCCCGTCATCGAGACCAAAGAGGGCGACGTCTCCGCCTACATCCCCACCAACGTCATCTCCATCACCGACGGGCAGATCTACCTGCAGACCGACCTGTTCCGGTCGGGGGTGCGGCCCGCCGTCGACGTTGGCATCTCCGTGTCGCGGGTCGGCGGCTCGGCCCAGATCAAGGCCATGAAGTCGGTGGCCGGGACGCTCAAGCTCGACCTCGCCCAGTTCCGCGAGCTCGAGTCGTTCGCCAGCTTCGGCTCCGAGCTCGACAAGTCCTCCCAGGCCCAGCTCGACCGGGGGTACAAGCTCACCGAGCTGCTCAAGCAGGGGCTGCACTCGCCCATGCCGGTGGAGCAGCAGGTGGTCTCCCTCTTCGCCGGCACCAAGGGGTTCCTCGACGACATCCCCACCGACGACGTGGGCCGCTTCGAGTCCGAGCTGCTCGAGGAGTTCCGCGGCCGCTACAGCGATCTCCTCAACGAGATCAAGGAGAGCGGCAAGCTCCCCGACGAGGACAAGCTCAACGAGGCCATCGAGAACTTCCAGGAACGCTTCACCCCCAGCGAGGAGGAGCAGTCCGAGGACGGCAAGGGCGAGGACGAGGACAAGGGCGGACAGGCCAAGAGCGAGGACAAGAGCGAGAGCAAAGAGGAGTCCAAGAGCGAAGAGGACGAGAAGGACGAGGGTTGAGCCCGAGGTTTTGCGGCCGGTCGGCGAAGCCGAC
>DATACM010000342.1:0-2456 GCA_036259055.1 Acidimicrobiales bacterium
TGTCCTGGCCCCCGTTCTCCTGGCGGCGCCTGGTGCTCTCGACGGGCGCGTTCGCGTCGGGGTTCTTCGCCCTCCTCGCCGCCTTTGGTCCTACCGTGACGACTGCGAGGACACCGGGCGCTCCTCGGCGTGAACGTGGAGCCGGACCCGTTCCCGTCCCTCTCGCGAGAGCTACACCCGCTGACGGGTGGCGAGGATGGGGAGTATCCCGCCGTCCTCAGCGGCCTCTACGTCGCCGACGTCGGACTCTTGGTCGGGCGGCTGGCCTGACCGCCTCGTCAGCGGGCGAGCGGTGGGCCCAGCAGCTCGGCGTCGGGCACCCGCTGGCGGCGCCGCAACCGCCGCCTCTCGGTCAGGGCGTAGGGCAGCAGCCGAGCGAAGGCGGCGAGGGCGGTCGCTCGGCGCCTGACCGTCTCCCACGCGGGCCGCTGCCCGTGGGTGAGGGGATGGAACACGTCGCGGCGGGCGTAGGACGCGGTGACCAGGACGTGGCGAGCGGCGGCCTCCACGGCGAGGCGGGCGGGGGCGTTGCGGGTCAGGGTGAGCAGGCGGTTGCGCTCGGAGTAGTGGTGGTGCAGCCGCGAGTCCTCGACGGTCGACGCCGAGTGCACATGGCGCACGGGCGGCCCGGGCACGTACAGGTACCGCCAGCCCTGGGCCCGGCCCCGCCAGGACAGGTCGAAGTCCTCGTAGTACAGGAAGTAGCGGTCGTCGAAGGTGCCAACGGCGTCGAGATAGCGGCGCGAGAGCAGGACCGCCGCGCCGCACCAGGCGAAGACCTCCTCGGGCTTGTCGTACTGCCCCTCGTCCCGCTCGAGGAACCCCCGGTCGGCCCCGTAGCCGCCTTCCACGAGCACGGAGCCCACGTTGTTGATCACGTCGAAGGGCTCGCCTCCCAGGGCGACCTCGTACCATGCCGGCTGCGGTCCCACCCGGTGCTCGGTGCGCTCCTCGCCCGAAGTGAGGACGACCGTGCGCTCCTGCTCGCTGGAGAGGCGGAGGGCGCACGCCGGGAGCGAGCGGTCGGCTCGCGCCGGCACCCGCAGCAGGGCGTTGCCGTCCGTCCGCTGCAGCGGAGCCCCGTCGTCGCCGTGCTCGATGCCCCAGAAGCCCTTGACGAACTGGGCCCGGCGGGTGGCATCGGCGCCGTCGATGCGGGCGCCGCTCACCGCGACGCCCAGCGAACGCCGGTCGCCCACCCCCCGGTCGGCCGTGTCCGACGCGACCAGGACGTCCACGAAGGCGTCGGCGAAGAGGATCTTGGGGCAGGCCGCCCCCAGCCCATGATCGCTCTGGAGGGCCGCGACCAGAGGTTCCAGCCAGCCGGGGTCGACGGTGGCGTCGTTGTTGAGCAGGGCCACGTGGTCGACCGGCCCCAGGCTGCGGATGCCGAGGTTGCACCCCCCGGCGAAGCCCAGGTTGGTCCTGGCGACCACGACCCGAACCCGCTCGAGGTCGCGGGCTCGCTCGGCCACCCCGTCGGACGAGCCGTTGTCGACGAGCACGACCTCGAGCGACTTCTCGGGCCAGTCCGATGCCAGCACCGTCTCCAGGCAACGCAGGGTGAGGTCGCCCCCGTGGTAGTTGAGGACGACGACGCCGACGCACGGCCGCGGCCCCGCCTCGCCGGAGGGCGAAGTCGAGACGGCGTCTAGCGCAGCCGGCGCCGTATCCGGCCCCACGCCTTGGCCGCGAGCAGGGCGGGGCCGCCCTCTCGCAGATGATCGAGGCCCGTCCGGACGTCGACCCGCCAGCCCCGGGCCCGGGGGGCGGGGCCGAGGTCGCGCCGGAGGCGGGCGGCGATGTCGGGGTCGAGGAGGTCGGGCGCCCGTCGGGGGTGCCGACAGAACTCCACCAGCGGCCGCAGCACACGCGACCAGGCCAGCTCCGGCAGCACGTCGGTCGCGTTCTCCCGGCAGGTCTTGCGGAAGCCCTCGTCGTCCACGATGCGGAACAGCGCCTCCTCCAGGGCCTCGACGTCCCCCGGAGGCACGGTGAGCCCGATCCCCCGTGACGCGACGAAGTCGGCCAGCACGTCGCCCTCGGTGGACACGACCGGCAATGACGCCCACAGGTAGTCGAGGATGCGGGTGCGCGACGACAGTGCTGTCTCCAGGTGGGCGTGGTGGGTGCTCACGCCGACGTCGGCTTCGAGGAGGTAGTTCTGGCGGTCGCCGTAGGGGACCCAGCCCTCGTTGAAGAACACGTGCGACCCGGTGAGGCCGAGCTCGTCGGCCAGGGCCCGGGTGGCGACCGCCGTGCGCATCTCGGGGATGTCGGGGTTCGGGTGGCGCATGCCCATGAACAGCAGGCGGACGGCGGGCCGGCGGCGGCGGAGGCGGTCGACGGCCCGGATGAGGGTGAGGGGGTCGAACCAGTTGTAGACGCCGCCGCCCCAGAGGATCAGCGTGTCGTCCGGGCCGATCCCCGGCACGACGCCCTTGACCGCCGGGCGG
>DATACM010000343.1:0-9224 GCA_036259055.1 Acidimicrobiales bacterium
CGGCCCGCCCGCCGGCTCTAGGCGCCGGCGGACGGGCAACCGCCAGGGAAGACCAGCCGCGAGAGGCGCAGCGATCGGGCTCCTCCGACGCCGTACCCGACCCGGCCCGGTGTCCAGCCGTGGTAGGCCATCCAGAGCGCACCATCGGCATGGCGGAACAGCTCCTGGCCTCCGGGGCCGGCGGCCGGCCCGCCGGTCATCATCCACGGTCGGGTGTTGGTGACCTTCAGGAAGGGGCCCAGAGGCGCCAGGGCGATCGCGTACCCGACTGCGTAGTCGGCCGACTCCCACCACCGGGCCGAGTAGAAGAGGTAGTAGACCCCGTCGACGCAGACCATGGCGGGGGCCTCGATCAACGGGCGCTCCCAGTCGCGGTCGTGACGGAGAAGCTCGGTGGGAGTGCCGCTGAGGGCCAGGCCGTCGGCGGCCAGGGGCTGACCCCAGAGGCGGGAGGCCCGCTCGAAGGCGTTGTCGTCGCTCTTCCAGAGCAGGTAGGCGGTGCCGTCGTGGTCGACGAAGGGGCTGGGGTCGATCGACCCGCCCCGCTCGAGCTGGAAGACGAGGGGCCCGGTGCCGTTGTCGGCGAACGGCCCCGCGGGCGTGCGGGCGGTCGCGACCGAGACGCACTGGCGGTCCGAGGTCGGCTCGCGCACCGTGTAGTAGAGGAGGTAGCGGTCGCCGAGGGGGAGGACGGCCGGCGCCCAGGTCCGGCCGGGGCCGGCCCACGACGGCAGCACCGGGAGGGCGTCGGGCAGGGCCTCCCAGCCGGTGAGGTCGGCCGAGCGCATCACCTGCACGTTGGCGCCGCCGGCATTGGTGGCGTAGGCGAAGTACGTCGACCCCACCCGCAGGACGAAGGGGTCGGGGAAGTCCCGGTCGTCGACAGGAGGGCCGCCGGTCTGGGGCCTGGCGGCGCCCGCCCGCACGCGGAGGTAGTGCAGCCGGAGGCGGTGGGCGAGCTTGCCGGGGACGGGCACGGCACGCCCCTGTCAGCTGTGGCCGGAGGCCGCCCGCAGCACGAGGCGGGCCGCCCGGTGCCCCGACCTGACGGCGCCCTCCATGTGCCCGCCGCCTTCGGCGACCGTCTCGGCGCCGGCCCAGACGAGGCGGCCGCCGAGGAGCGGGCGGCCGAGGGCGGGGTGGCCGTAGTCGAGGAGCTCGCCCTCGACCCACCAGACCTCGTCGTTCGTGTTGGGGTCTCCCGACCAGTCCCGCTCGACGTACTGGACGGGGTCGGCGGCCCCGGGGCCGAAGAACCGGGCCAGCTGGTCGAGCGCCTGCTCGGCCCGCTCGCCGGGGCCGATCTGGCGGAAGGCGTCGAGGGGCGAGACGAAGCCCCACAGGGCGGCCACCTCACCGTCGTCGGTGCAGGCGTCGTGCACCTCGCGCAACGGCCCCACCTCGCTGAAGGCCCGGCCCGACAAGCCTGCGTCCCGCCAGAAGGGCGACTCGTAGACAGCGACGCACTTGATGGCGCTGCCCATCCAGGTAGGGGTGGCCCGCATGACGCCGACCAGCTCGTCGGGCAGGGCGGGGGAGAACGTGATCTCCTGCTGGGCCAGCCGGGGCGGGACGGCGACCACCGCGAACCGGGCATGGACCTCGGAACTGCGTCCGCTCGCATCAGCAACGGTGAGGGCCACGCCGCCGTCCCGTTGCTCGATGGTGGTGACGCTCTGGGCGTATGCGACGGTGTCGTCGGGAAGGCCGTCGGCCAGCTGCTCGGCCAGCGGCTGCGCTCCACCGACGAGACGGCGCTCGGCCGGCACGGGCGGTGGCAAGTCGACCGGGGCGGGCGGTGCGTCCCTCGACTCTTCGACCAGGGCGCGGCCCAGCGCGAACTGCGGGAAGGTGGCCAGACCCGTCTCCTCCACGAGGGCCCGCAGGTGGGGCTGGTCGTCCCAGAACCAGGTGGCGCCCAGGTCGAGCCAGCCGTGGTCGACGGCGCCCTCGGGGGCGATGGTCAGCAGGCGGCCGCCCAATCGTCCCCTCGCCTCGATCACCCGCACGGAGAGTCCGGCGGCGTGCAGCCGGTGGGCGGTGGTCAGCCCGCCCAGGCCGGCGCCCACCACGGCCACGTCTACGTCCATCGCCTGAGGCGGGGCAGGCGCAGGCGGCTCCGGCGGGCGGCGGCGATGCGCTCGGCGCGGAGGTCCTCGACCTCGGGGTCCTCGAGGGGCTCGAGGGGCCCGACGACCCAGGAGAGCACGAGGTCGGCGAGGGCGGGGTTGCGGGCCAGGACGGGGCCGTGCAGGTACGTGCCCAGGACGTGGCCGCTGACCACCCCCTCGGTGCCGTCGCCGCCGTCGTTGCCGTGGCCCACCACGACCCGTCCCAGGGGGCGGGCACCGGGACCGAGGGTGGTCACGCCGGCGTGGTTCTCGTAGCCGGTGAGAGGCGGGAGGCCGAGGCCGGGATCGGCATCCACGACCAGCTCGCCTACCCGGCGGGGACCCTTGCCCCGGCTGGTCGAGCAGTCCAGCAGCCCGAGGCCGGCGTGGGACGACCCGTCGGGACCGAGGAAGCGGTTGCCGAGCACCTGGTACCCGGCGCACACAGCCATCACCGCGGCGCCGGCGTCGAGCGCCCGGGGCAGGGCGCCGCTCGCCTCCAGCTCCCGGACCGCCAGGGCCTGGGGCCCGTCCTCGCCACCGCCCATCAGGTAGATGTCGCACGACTCCGGGACCGGCTCCCCGGCGGCCACCTCGACCACCTCGGCGGGGATGCCACGCCAACGCAGGCGTTGGGCCAGCACGGTGGCGTTGCCTCCGTCCCCGTAGGTGCCGAGAAGCTCGGGGAAGAGCAGGGCGATGCGCACGGGATCAGCCACGGGCGCCGTCGGCGGGGGCCAGGGCGGCACGGGCGTCCTGGAACGAGGTGTAGTTGGCGGCGAGGTCGATGTCGGGCGCGCCGGCCGCCCGCACCGCCTCCCGGTACCCGGCTACGAACCGGTGCTCGACCTCGGCGTAGCGCAGGCGCACGGCCAGGTCGCGCCCGCGCTCGCCGGTGGCGATCACGAGCCGACCGCGGAGCCGCTCGAAGGGGACGTCCCAGAGCCACGAGGGGTCGCGGCCGTCGGCGATGCGGGCATTGATGCCGATCACGACCGGCATGGGCGCAGGGCGGATCAGGTCGAGGGTCTCCGCCCATCCCGCCGGGTTCTTGGCCAAGAGCAGCCGCACCCTGACACCGTCGACGGTGACCACCTGGTAGCGGCCCGCCACCGTGCCGACGTCGGCCATGGCGGCCACCGCGACCTCGGGCTCGACGCCGAGGGCGGCGGCGGCACCCATGGCCATCGCCGCGTTGGCGACGTTGAACCGTCCTGGCAGCTGGAGGCGCACACGGAGGTGTCGCCCGTCGGCCAGCACCACGTCGTCCCCGTCGAGGGTGACGTCGGGGCGGGGCCGGGCGAACCCGCAGGCCGAGCACGACCACACCGTCCCATCGCCCTCCGACGTCGTCCACCTGATCCGGCCGCCGCACGCCGGGCAGGCGCCAGCGTCGGACCGCCAGCGCTGGCCGGTGGCCACCCACGTCACCTGGCGGCCGCCGGATGCCGCCCACGCCACCAGCGGGTCGTCGGCGTTGGCCACCGCCGCCACGTCGGGTGCCCCCCCGAGGGCCCGCCGCCACGCCTCGGCGTGCAGGCGGACCTCGCCGATGCGGTCGAGCTGGTCGCGACTGAGGTTCAACATGGCCACGACCTGGGGGCGCACGGCGGCGACGGCCTTGGCCAGGAGCCCCTCGTCGACCTCCAACGCCGCGCTCCCCCCGGCCCCGTTGTGAGCGTCCGCCGCCAGCGCGCCGGTCAGCCCCGAGAGCAGGTTGGCCCCGGCCGAGTTCGTCGTGACCGGGCCCCGGGTGGCCAGAGCGGCGGCCAGCAGGCGGGTGGTGGTGGTCTTGCCGTTGGTGCCGGAGACGAGGGCGACGTCTCGACCGGCGGCCAGCAGCTGCAGGGCCGAGGGGTCCAGGGCGAGGGTGACCTTGCCGCCGATGGACGACCCCTGGCCCGCCCTCACCCGTCTCGACACCTCCGAGATGAGCTTCCCGGCCAGGACGGCGACGCGGGTGCGCACCGGCAGCTCCATGGCGGACGCATCTTCCCGCATCGGTGAGGGGCCCGAGCTACGCCTCCGCCCGCAGGACGAGGTCCCGCAGGCGAGCGGCGGTGTCCTCGGGGGCGGTGTCGTTGATGAACGCGCCCGCTCCCAGCTCGGAGCCGGCCAGGTACTTCAGCTTGGTGGCGGTTCGGTGGATCGGCGTGAGCTCGATGTGGAAGTGGCTCACCGTGTCGTGGCCGTCATCGCTCGGCGCCTGGTGCACCGACATGACGTACGGCAGCGGGAAGCCGAACAGGTCGTCGTAGGCGGCCAGCACCTGTTTGAGCAGGCCGGCCAGCGCCAGGCGCTCCGGGTCGGTGAGATCGAGAACGCTCGGGGCGTGGCGCCGGGTCACCAGGTGGGCCTCGTACGGGAAGCGGGCGGCGAACGGCACAAAGGCGACGAAGCTCCGGTTGGCGGCGATCACCCGTACGCCGTCGGAGACCTCGCGTGTGACGACGTCGCAGAACACGCACGTCCCGTGGCGCTCGAGATGGGCGGTGGCGACGTCGAGCTCGCGGCGCGGGCGAGGGGGGATGTCCGGATAGGCGTAGATCTGACCGTGGGGGTGGTGCAGCGTGACGCCGAGGGCGACGCCGCGGTTCTCGAAGACGAACACGTAGGCCACCTCGTCGCGCGCGCTCAGCTCGGCGTAGCGGTCGGCCCACACGTCGACGACCTTGGCGATGCGGCCGGGGGTCATCTGGGCCAGTCCCAGGCTGTGGTCGTCGGAGTAGACGACGACCTCGTTGGCCCCGAACGACGGCGCGACCGGGTAGAGCGGCGACGAGGGCACCTCCGGACCGGGGGGATGGCGCGCCAGCGCGGGGAAGCGGTTCTCGAACACGACGACGTCGAAGCTGGGGAAGGGGACCTCCGTCGGCGGGGCGCCGGGGCGGGTGGGGCACAGCGGGCAGTGGTCCTCGGCCGGCAGGAACGTGCGGTCCTGGCGGTGGCGGGCGAACATCCGCCACTCCCCGGTGGTGGGGTCGAACCGCCGCTCCGTCATCGACCGCTCATCGGCGGGTCTCGTCGTCCCACGAGTACCTCCACAGCGAGCGCCCGTCGTCTTTGACCAGCGCTTCCCGGGTCGGCAGGGGCCGGGGCTCGGACACCCACGCCAGGAGGTCGGAGAGCAGGTCGCAGGAGACAAGGTCACCGGCCGCCGCGGCGCGGGCCAGCCGCTGCTGGCAGAACACCAGGCGGCCGGGTCCCACGGCGCGGGAGCCGAGCGCGGCCCGGCGCCCGGTGGCCGGGGCCTCGTCGATGGGGCCGGCAACGGGATAGAACGGCGCGGCGTCGGGGCGTTGGGCCAGCACGAGGACGGCCTCGCCGCGACCCAAGCGGTCGCGGACGTCGGCTCCCGAGCGGGCGTCGAGCCCGTCCTCGGCCACGACGGTCGGGCCGTCGTCCCCGAGGACCGCGCCGACCGCCCGCAGAGCCACCTCGGTCGGGCCTTGCCCCAGCAGACGGATGGGCGTCGGCCGCACACCCAAGACTACGGCCGGCACCGGTTCCTCGGGTCGTCTGCCGTCCATCATTGGGCCGTGCGCGCCTACGCCCCCGGCCGGGTCAACCTCATCGGGGACCACACCGACTACACTGGCGGCGTGGTGCTGCCGATGGCCGTCGACCTCAGAACGACCGTCGAGCTGCAGCGGGGCGGCCGGACGGTCGAGCTGGTGTCGGCCACCGAGGCCGAGCCGGCGGTGGTGCCCCTCGACGTGGCCGACCCCGCCCGGATGTCGCCCGGCTGGGCCCGCTACGTCGCCGGCGTGGTCGCGGCCGTCAGGCCGGCCGAGGGCGGTTCGGGCCGGGTCACCACCACCCTCCCGCAGGGCGCCGGCCTCTCCTCGAGCGCCGCCCTGGAGGTGGCCCTGGCTCTGGCTCTGGGCTTCGAGGGCTCGGACGCGGAGCTGGCGGGGGCGTGCCAGCGCGCCGAGCAGCTGGCCTGGGGGACCCCCACCGGCATCATGGACCAGCTGGCGTCGGTCGCGGGCCGGGCCGGGCACGCCCTGCTCATCGACTGCACGTCGCTCGAGGTGGTCCCCGTGCCCATCCCCGACTCGGCCGAGGTGGTGGTGGTCGACTCGGGCGAGCGCCGGTCGGTCGCCCTGTCCGCCTACGCCGAGCGCCGCCGGCAGTGCGAGGACGCCGCCGCCCGCGTCGGCCCCCTGCGGGAGGTGTCACTCGAGGACGTGGCGAGGCTGGACGACCCGCTGCTGCAACGGCGGGCGCGCCACGTGGTGAGCGAGAACCGGCGCGTGGTCGGCGCCGCCAAGTGCCTGGACGACGGTGACCTCGTCGGCGCCGGCCGGCTCATGACCGAGAGCCACGCCAGCCTGCGCGACGACTTCGAGGTCTCCACACCGAGACTCGACCGTCTGGTCGAGGAGCTGCTGGGCATCCCTGGCATCTACGGCGCCCGGCTCACCGGGGCGGGCTTCGGCGGCTCCGTCGTCGCCCTGGCCCGGCCGGGGACGCCGACGCCGGGGCGGCCCCTCGCTGCCGCCGACGGCGCCCGGGTGGAGGGCTCGCCGCCCAATTCCGGGGGCATGCCTTGACCGGGTGGGGCCTTAGGGAATACGGTGGCGCGAAGTGGAGCGATCGGGAGTGGTTTGGGTGACCGCTGCGGTGTGGGCCCGACCCGGTGAGGACCGAGGGGAAGCGGATGTTCCTGGGAGAGCACAGCCACTCCCTGGATGCGAAGGGACGGCTGATACTGCCCGCTCGGTTCCGGGACCAGCTCACCGGCGCGTTCGTCACCAGCGAGGTCGACGGGTGCCTCGCCCTGTGGCCGCCCGAGGAGTTCGAGGCCCGCTCCCGAGAGATGAGGGAGAGGATGCGAGGGTCGCGGGCCGACCGGGACGTGGCCCGGGCCTTCTTCGCCGGCGCCCAGGAGGCCAGCCCCGACAAGCAGGGCCGGGTGGCGCTGCCCGCCCCGCTGCGGGACTTCGCCCGTCTCGAGCGGGACGTCGCCATAACCGGGGCGTTCGACCACGTGGAGATCTGGGACGCCGCGACCTGGCGGGAACGGAAGCGGCTGGGCGAGCAGGGCCTGGCCGGTGACGAGACGGACGGCCGAGGAGAGGAGGAGGTCGAAAGCGACACCCACCCGGCGAGGGAGAGATGACACCGCCGCCCTCGCTCATGCGCCATCCCCCGACCGGCACGCGGGAAGACCCCCTCTTCGCCCTGTGTCTCGGGCCCGACCCCGGGCCCTCCCGGTCGGGGGATGCCGGATGAGCGAGGGCCGGCAGGGCGGGGCGGATGGGTGAGGCCGGTGGCGGCGACGGTGACCAGGAGGCGTTCCGTCACCGACCGGTGATGGTGGCCGAGGTCACCGAGCTGCTGGGGCCGGTCCCTCCGGGCCCGGTGGTCGACGCCACCGTCGGTGCCGGCGGCCACGCCCGGGCCCTCCTCGAGGCGCACGCCCACGTCGATGTGGTCGGGCTCGACCAGGACGCCGACGCCCTGTCGGCGGCGGCCGCCGCCCTCCGTCCCTTCGCCGACCGGGTGGTGCTCCGCCGGGCGCGGTTCGACCACATGACGATGATCTGCGAGGAGCTTGGCCATCGACAGGTGTCCGGAGTGCTGTTCGACCTCGGGGTCAGCTCGCCCCAGCTGGACCGCGCCGAGCGGGGGTTCTCCTACGGGACAGACGGCCCGCTGGACATGCGGATGGACCGGGGCCAGCGGCTCACCGCCGCCGACGTCGTGAACACCTACGACGAGGACGCCCTCACCCGGGTGCTGGCGGCCTACGGCGACGAGCGCTTCGCCCGCCGCATCGCCCGGGCGATCGTCGCCGCCCGGCCCCTTTCGCGCACCACCGAGTTGGCCGAGGTCGTCCGGTCCGCCATCCCCGCGCCCGCCCGGCGCCGGGGCGGCCATCCCGCCCGCCGCACGTTCCAGGCCATCCGCATCGAGGTGAACCGCGAGCTCGAGATCCTGCCGGCGGCGATCGATCAGGCGATCGACCTGCTGCGGCCCAGGGGCCGCTGCGTCGTCCTCGCCTACCACTCGGGCGAGGACCGCATCGTCAAGCAGCGCTTCGCCGAGGCGGTCACGGGCGGGTGCGTCTGCCCGCCCGGGCTCCCCTGCGCGTGCGGCGCCGAGCCCCGCGTGCGCCTGCTGCGGCGGGGGAGCCGCCCGACCGCCGCCGAGGTCGAAGCCAACCCCCGTTCGGAGAGCGCCCGGCTGCGGGCGGTCGAGAAGCTGCCGGACGAGGTGGCGGCGTGAGCCTCGTCCGCACCACGGGCCCGGCGGCGGCGCCCCGCCGGGCACCCGCTCCGGGGCGGACACCTCAGCTCCGCGTCGTCCCAGACGACGCGGCCGAGCGGCGGCGCCGGCGCCTCACCCGGGCGTGCACCGCGCTGGCGGTGGTGATGAGCGCGGCGGGTCTCTTCTCGGTCGTGTTCCTCCAGGTGCTGCTGACCCAGGGCCAGGCCGAGCTCGACGGCCTCAACCGGCGCGCCGAGGTGGAGGCCGCCCAGAACCGCCGCCTGCGGGTGGCGGTGGCGGAGCTGGAGTCCCCCGACCGCATCGTCGGCGCCGCCCGCCAGCGCCTCGGGATGGTCCCCCCGGCGGCGGTCACCTATCTCCAGGCGGTGGGCCCCGCCGACCCTCTCCCTCCCGTCCCCGCAGGCGCCCCGCCCACCACCGCCACCACCACCGCCACCACCACCGCCGCCGCCCCGACGACGACGGCGCCCGGCCGTGAGGCGGCGACAAGCCGGTCGGCGCCCACGACCGCCGCTGCCCGGCGGCCGACGACGGCGGCGCCGGCTCCCTCGTCGCCGGGCCGTACACCGACGACCACTGCCACCACGGCCAGGACCGCCCCCCGCCGGTGACCGCCACCAGCACGCGGGGCCGCCGGCCCCCGCCCGCCGCCGCCCGCCGGTCCCGGGCCCACCCCCGGCGGGGCGCGCTCAGCCGAACTGATCGGGGAAACGGCCGCTGGAGAGCCACCTCGACGAACAGTTCGTCCAAACGCGCCGGCGGGGTACGGCGAACCGCCACACGGACGGCCACCCGGGTGCGCCTTCCCGCCCGGGGCGCCAGCTCGTCCACCCGGCCGGCGCGGGCCGCCTCGACCGGCGCCCGCTCGGTCAGCGC
>DATACM010000344.1:0-2219 GCA_036259055.1 Acidimicrobiales bacterium
GACATCCTCCGGTCCTATGGCTTCACGGTCTGTGCGGAGCCCAAGACGACACGCGGCGTGGGGGTGCTCTCGGAAGCCGAGCGGCAGACCCTGAGCGACGAAAGGAGGGCGTACATCGACCGGGCGGACGCCATCTGCCGCGAGGGGAACCAGCGCCTGAAGCCATTGGAGGACCAGGCCTTCGCGCGCGGAGTTCCCGACCTCGCCACCTGGCGGGCGTTCCTGACCTCGGCTGTCCCCATCTTCGAGGACGTATCGACCCGGTTGAGGGCGCTGACGCCGCCACCCGGCGACGAGGCGACGATCTCGGCCGTGCTTGCCGACTACGACGCCGCCCTCGCCGCGGCCCACCGGGCGGGCGAAGCGGCCGCCGCCGGCGATCAGCGAGCGTTCGACGCCGCCATCGACGAGGCCACCGAGCTCGCCAAGCGAGGCGACGAGCAGTCAAAACGGTACGGGTTCCGGGATTGCCGGGAAGGATGAGCCCTAGTGCGGAGGCGCGGAACGTTGACGGGGTAATTCCCAGGCGCTGATGTCGTTCAGGTAAAGGCCGCAGGCGCAGTCCATCGCCTCCTCGACGGTGCCGACGAGCGCCCCGCTGGGCAACACGGACACCTCGTATCCGCCCTTGCTGGCCAGCCAGATGGCGAAGGCCCAGCGGTCGCGGTTGTTGGTCCAGCGGAGGCGGAACAGCGGCTGGTCATTACCGTCGGGCAGCGTGGCCTCGACGTAGGCGTAGGGGGTGCGGAAGCGGACGCGGGCGTCTTTCAGCTGCGGCCACCGGCGACGCCGGTGCGCCTCTAGGCGAGCGGTGAGATCGGCTCGGGCCCGCTCGGGGATGGGCACGCCGAGATGCTACGGCGGTCTCAGGCAGCGGCGAGGCGGCGAGCAGCCGCTCGACGGGCGCGTCGGCGTTCCCTGGCGGCTCGGCGGGCGTCTCGGTCCCGGCGGGCCTCGGCGTTGCGCCGGCGCAGCCAGGAAGAGGTGGCGGTGCGGACCTCCTCGTGGTCCCGGTAGTCGGAGCCCGCGAACACGGCCTTGACCATTGCCCCGAACTGGCTCTCGATCCGGTTCAGCCAAGAGGCGTAGGTCGGGGTGGCGACGAGGGTGATGCCGAGCTCCTTCGCCGTCGCCCGGACCTCGGGTGTCCAGTGCGAGGAGAGGTTGTCCTGGACCCACCAGATGCGCCGGCCCGGGTAGCGGACCCGCACCAGCTTCAGCATGACGATCACGTTGTCGGCCCCCTTTCGGGGGAACCAGCGGCCGAAGAGCACGTCGGCGCCGACGTCATAGACGCCGAAGAAGAACGCCACGCCGTGGGGCTTGCGGTAGTTGGCCCGTATCCGTCTCGGCCGTCCCCGGGCGAACCAGCCCCGGCCCGGCTTGGGAGTGGGGGCCACGGGACCGTGCTCGTCGAAGCACACCAGCACCCCGCCCAGCCGCCCTCTCTCGGCCGCCCGGTACAGGCGCCGGAGGCGAGCCGCCTTGGCGTCGAAGTCGGGGTCGGGGGAGGCCTTCCAACCCTTGGTCGCCTGGGTGGTGTGGCCCTCCTCGATGAGGATCTCCCGCAGGCGTTCCTTGGAGATCCGCCGCACCACCCGTGTCTTGAGCAGGTACGCCCGCAGCCGCGACAGCGACCAGTTCGCGTAGGGCTCGCCCAGCTCCTGGGGATGGGCCTTCACGACTTCGACGATGCGGGCGCGCATGTCGTCGGTGATCTCCCGCGGCCGCCCGCCGCCCCACGCCGGCACCAGCGCTTCCAGGCCCACGGCGTTGAACTCGTGGATCACGGCCCGCACCCAGTCGGCAGTGGCCTCCATCGCGTCGGCGATCTCGGGAGCCGACCAGCCCCGGCGGCTCATGTCCACCACCTGCGCCCGCCGGCACGTCACCGCCGACGCGGAACGCGCTCCGCGGCGACGCAGCGACCGCAACCACACGCGCTCCTTGTTCCGCAACCGGCGCACGAACACCTCGGCCGGCCGAGCCATCCACGTCCTCCGCCTACCGGGAACCGCTCTGGCATAGATGATGCGACGAGGGCTGAGGAATTACAAGGATGTCGGCATTACACGGCCGACCTTTGTTGCTGCCGCACTAGCGCCAGTCGCCGAGCTCACACCGGCTCGCCCGGCGGGACGGCAACTGGCGGGGCAGGATGGAGCGGAGTGGGGATTCGATCGAAGCGGGAGAGGGCTGAAGGGGTAGTTGGCAATTTG
>DATACM010000345.1:0-3552 GCA_036259055.1 Acidimicrobiales bacterium
GGGGACCGTCTGGCCCACCGGCCCTCCGAGCTCTCGGGGGGCCAGCAGCAGCGGGTGGCGGTGGCCCGGGCGCTGGCGAACCGGCCCGAGGTCGTCTTCGCCGACGAGCCCACCGGCAACCTCGACTCGCGGAGCGGGGCCGAGATCCTCGGGCTGCTCCGCCGGGCGGTCGACCAGATGGGCCAGACGGTGGTCATGGTGACCCACGACCCGGTCGCCGCGAGCTACGCCGACGTGGCGCTGTTCCTCGCCGACGCCCGCATCGTCGACGCGTTGGACGCGCCGACCGCCGCCGGCGTCCTCGACCGGCTCAAGAGCCTGGGAGGTTGACGGTGCTGCGCATCACGCTGAAGACCGTGCTCGCCGCCCGTCGCCGGCTGCTCGGGACCGCCCTCGCCGTCTTCCTGGGCGTGGCCTTCCTCTCGGGGACGCTCGCCCTGAGCGACACCTTGAGGGCCAACTTCGACGAGCTCTTCGCCGATGCCAGCGCCGGCACCGACGTCGTCGTCCGCAGCGCCACCGAGATCTCCGTCGCCGGTGACCGGGGGCCCGACACCCGCCAGCGGGGACTGGTCGACGCCTCGCTGGTCGAGCGCCTCTGGGGCGTCGAGGGCGTGGAGGTGGCCGAGGCGTCGATCGAGGGCTACGGCCAGCTGCTGGGTTCCGACGGGAAGGCGGTCGGAGGGAACGGCCCGCCCCGAGTGGCGGGGACGTGGATCACCGACCCCGAGCTCAACCCCTACCGCCTGGTCGAGGGTCGCCCGCCCCGCGCCCCCGGCGAGGTGGTCGTCAACCGGGGGGCGGCCGAGGAGGGGCGGCTGAGCGTGGGCGCCCGGACCGTCGTGCAGACGCCCGAGCCGGTCGAGGTGACGGTGGTGGGCATCGCCACCTTCGGCGACGCCGACGGGATGGGCCAGGTGACGTTCGCGGGCTTCACCGCCGCCGATGCCGCCCGCCACATCACGAGGGACCCGACGCGCGCCTCGAGCGTGCTGGTGCGGGGGGCGGACGGGGTGTCCCAGGACGAGCTGGCCCGCCGGGTGCGGGCGGTGCTACCGCCCGGCGTGGAGGCCATCACCGGTGCCCAGCTCACCGAGGAGAACCTGGACGACATCAGCGCCCAGTTCCTGGACATGCTCAGCGCCTTCCTCGTCGTCTTCGCCGGGGTGGCCCTGCTGGTGGCCTCGTTCAGCATCTACAACACCTTCTCGATCCTCGTGGCCCAGCGGTCCCGGGACGTGGCGCTCCTGCGGGCGGCGGGCGCGACCCGGCGGCAGGTGCTGGTGTCGGCCTTGGCGGAGACCGCCGTGGTCGGGGTGGTGGCCTCGGTGGCCGGCCTGGCCGGTGGCGTCGCCCTCGCCGGGCTCCTGAAGGGCCTCTTCGACACCTTCGGGTTCTCGCTGCCGGCCGGTGGCCTGGTGTTCGGCCCGTCGAGCGTCGTCGTGTCGCTCGTGGTCGGTGTGGTCGCCACGCTGGCGGCGGGGGCAGCGCCGGCGGTCCGGGCGTCGGGAGTGGCGCCGCTGGCCGCCCTCCGGGATGTGGCGGTCGACAGCAGCGGGTCGTCGCGGGCCCGGGCCGTGGTCGGGGCGGTGCTCATGGGTGCCGGCGTGGCGGCGGTTCTCGGCGCGGTGGGCGGCGGGAGCGGCGGGTCGACGGGGCTGGCGGGCTTGGGGGCGGCGGCCACCATGGTCGGCGTCGTCGTCCTGGGGCCGGTGGTGGCCCGACCGGCGGCGTCGCTGCTCGGATGGCCGGCGTCCCGCCTCGGCGGCGCGACCGGGTCGTTGTCCCGCCAGAACGCGGTGCGCAACCCCCGCCGCACGGCCGGCAGCGCCACCGCTCTCCTGGTCGGTGTCGGCGTCGTCGTGCTGTTCACCGTCTTCGCCTCGTCCCTCAAGGCGTCGATCGACCGCAGCGTCACCGAGTCGTTCGGCGGCGACCTGGTGGTGGCCACCCCTTCCTTCGGCGGCGGGACGTTGAGCCCGCAGCTGGCCGAGTCGCTGCGGCGGCTCCCCGAGGTCGAGCGGGCCACCGGTGTGGGTGAGGGCCCGGCCACCGTCGACGGTGTCCCCCGCCGCCTCACCGTCGCCGATCCCGCCCTGTTGGGCGAGCTGCTCGACCTCGACGTGGTCGACGGGGCGCTCGCCGCAGTCGGGCCGGCCGAGGTGGCGGTGTCCGACGAGGCGGCCGCCGACCGGGGCTGGCGGGTGGGCAGCCCGGTGGCGGTGACGTTCGCCGACGGCGGCGGCGCCCGGCTGACGGTGGCGGCGGTCTACCGGGCCCGCGAGGTGGCCGGCGACTACCTGGTGTCCCGGGTGACCTGGGGTCCCCATGCGCCCCAGGACAGCGACCGCATGGTGCTGGTGTCGCTGGCCGAGGGCGTCGCCCTGGCCGAGGGCCGGGCGGCGGTGGAGAGAGCGGTCGAGCCCTACGGCCGGCCGCCGGTGCAGGACCGCGAGGAGTACGCCGCCAGCGCGGCCCAGGGCGTGGACATGCTGCTCGGCATCGTCTACGCCCTCCTCGGGCTGGCCGTTCTCATCGCCCTCATGGGCATCGCCAACACCCTCTCGCTGTCCGTCCACGAGCGGACGCGTGAGCTGGGGCTGCTGCGGGCGGTGGGCCAGACCCGGCGCCAGGTCCGCTCCATGGTGCTGGGCGAGTCGGTGGTGGTGGCCGTGTTCGGAACCCTAGGGGGGACGGCCCTGGGCCTGTTCCTGGGGTGGGCCCTCGTCCGGGCGGCCGGCGCCGAGACCGCCCTCTTCACCGTCCCCACCGGGCGGCTGGCGGTCGTGGTGGCGGCGGGAGCGGTGGCCGGCGTGCTCGCCGGGGTCCGGCCCGCCCGGCGCGCCGCCCGCCTGGACGTCCTCCGGGCGATCGCCACCGCCTAGCTCGGGCCCCGGACATAGCGAGGTGCCGGCTCTCGGAGCTGGGGGGGACCCCCGGGAGCCGGCACCGCTCGCTGTCTTCATGTCGGCGCGCGGCGCGGTGTCACCGGAGACCGCGAGAAAGCCGGGGGCGGCCGTCGCCGACGACGGGCGGGACGGCGGCAGACGGCCGCCCCCGAGTCGACCGGGTCCGTGCCGACACGGACCTGGCCGGGACGGTGAGTCCCGAACCCCCCCAGTGGCTCGGAGCATCGCCGTCGGGGGAAAAGACGACGCAAGCGGCCGTCCATGACGCGGTCGGCGCGAATTCCTGGCCGGCGCCCCCGGGAGTCACCCTGCCGAACTGTTCGTCCAGGTGGCTCCCCAGTAGCCATTTCGCCGATCAGTTCGCCCAGAGGGCTCTTGGCGGGTTCGCCGTCCGCCCCGGCGCCCCCGGTCCCCTCAGCCGAACTGTTCGTCCAGGTGGCTCCCCAGTAGCCACTTCGCCGATCAGTTCGCCCCAGTGGCCGTTGTGGCGGCGCCGGTATCACCCGCCGCCTCAGCCGGCGCCGTCCCCGTCGGCGCCCGGCGGGCGCCCGTCCTCCGCCTCGGCGGGCGCCTCCTTGCGCCCCCAGTGGCGGGACACGCCGAGCTCGGGCCGGCTCGGCCTGGGGCGGGCGGCGCGGCCGCG
>DATACM010000346.1:0-8728 GCA_036259055.1 Acidimicrobiales bacterium
GCGGCAACGGCGGCGGGACGGCGGCGGGCGGCGGGACCACCGGCGGCGGGGGTGGCGGCGGTGTCGGCGGCGGGACCACCGGCGGCGGTGTGGGCGCGGAGGGCACGGACGGTGCCGCCGGGGGGTTCTGGTCACGAGAAGTGGTTGAAATCGAGCCACTTTCCTGACCCAATGCGGGGGGGGAGGGCGGAGGGAGAGGCGCCGGCGGGTCGGGGCGGCCGACCTTGGCTTCCTCCTCGATGAGGAGCTCCCACCACGCCGGATCGGAGGGGGTCTCTGGCCCGGTGGCGGGCTCCTCCCCGCCCAGGAGGTCGGGGTCGGAGAGGTCGACGGCGGGTGCCGGCGCCGGCGTCGCCGCGGCGGTCGTCCTGCCCGCGCCCTCCCCCGCTGCCCGTTCGCCGACCCGGCCAGCGTCGTCCTCGTCCGCCAGGAGGTCCGGGACGGGCACCTCCACCGCCGGCGGGCCGCCGTCCTCGACCGACGCCCGCCGGCGGCGGGTGCGCAACGGCGGCGGCGGGGCCGGACGGGGGACCTGCACGCTCGGGAAGCCGGTGGCCCGAACGGCCTGGTCGGCCCTGGCGATCCACGCCGCCTGGGCATCCGGACCGGCGGCGGCCGCGGGCACGCCGACCGGCGTCGGCACCTGGCCGGGGGCGTCGGGCGTCGGGCGCCGGCGCAGCCACAGCGTCTGCACAACCGCCGCCACGAACAGCGCCACCGTGATCGCGAGGAGGATTTGCACGCGCCGGTCGCGGGCCGGCCCGCCGGGCCCGCTGCCGGCGGCGTTCACCGGTGTGCCGATCCGGGAGAGGAAGGCGTCGCCGGTGCCTCCTCCGGTGCTCCGCTGGAGCGCTCTGGCGATCGGGAAATCCGACGAGCTCGTCAGCCCGGTGACGACGACCGAGCCGTCGATGTCGACGGCGATGGCCAACCCCTGGTCGGTGTCGCGCCCGCCCAGGTACGTCGAGCGAACGATCTTGGAGCCCGAGGCGTCGAGCGTGGCGACGAACCCGTCCAGGAAGCCACCGCCCCGCTCCGTCTGCGCCGCGTCCACCGTGCGGAGGTCCGTCGAGGTCACCGACCCGGTCAGCGAGGCCCTCCCTTCGCCGTCGACGGCGATGTCGGTCGCCGTGTCCGAGCCGCTGCCCCCGACGTAGGTGGAGTAGGCAAGCGAGGAACCGGTGGGTCCCAGCTTGGCGACGAACGCGTCCGAGTCGCCCTTCCTCTCGGACTGGGCGGGCCTCGCCACCGGGAAGTCGTTCGATCTGGTGTTGCCGGTGACGAAGGCGTGGCCTCCGCCGTCTACGGCGATGCCGGCCGCCTGGTCGAGCCCGCGCCCGCCGAGGAAGGTGGAGTAGACCACCGAGGAACCGGTGGGCGCCAGCTTGGAGACGAAGGCGTCCGCCCCCTCGGCGCCCCCTTGGGGGTTGGCGGGGGCCGCCTGGAGGGGGGTGGCCACGGGAAAGTCGACCGAGCGGGTGTCGCCGGCGACGTAGGCGTGTCCCTGGGGGTCGACGGCGATGCCGAGGCCGTGGTCCTCCTCGCCGCCGCCCAGGTAGGTGGAGTAGAGCCACGCCGAGCCGGCGGCGTTGATCTTGGTGACGAAGGCGTCGGAGTCGTCGGGCCGGCTCTGGGCGTTCTTGAGCGGCGCCCCGGCGATGGGGAAGTTGCCCGAGGTGGTGCTCCCCGTGAGGTAGGCGTCACCCGCCGGGTCGACGGCGACGCCCCGGACCGCCTCGGCGCCTCCTCCCCCGAGGTAGGTGGAGAACTGGAGCACCGCCCCCTGGGGCCCGAGCCGGGCCACGAAGCCGTCGGTCCCGCCGCCGGAGGCCTTCTGCACCGGCCGGGCCAGGGGGAAGTCGGGCGAGTCGGTCTCACCGGCGACGTAGGCACTGCCGTCGGGTCCCACCGCCAGGGAGTAGGCGACGTCGCGCCCGCTGCCGCCGAGGAACGTGCTGTACACCACCTCGTTGCTCGCCGGGTCGATCTTCGCGACGAAGACGTCGGTGCGGGGGCCCTCGGCGCCGGCCAGCTCCCGCTGGAGGGGACCGTCGGTCGGGAAGTCGACCGACTCGGTGTACCCCGCCACGTAGACGGCGCCGGCGTCGTCGATCGCCACCGCGTAGGCCGAGTCGGTGCCGGCCCCCCCCAGGAAGGTCGAGTCGTCGAGCACGGGGTCGATGACCAGCGGCCGGGTGGCGTCGTACGGCCCGATCCGGAACCCGACCCGGCTCCCGCCCCGAAGGTCGAACCGGCCGTCGACCGGACGGCGCGAGCTCCCCTCCTCCTGATAGACGGTGGGCCTGGTCATGCGCGCCTCGCCGCCGGGCAAGCGGACCAACAGCTCGCCCCCGTGGCCGAGGCGCACGCCGCTCGCCCCTTCGAAGGACAGCTCGACGACGTCGGGATCGACGCCGGGCCCGACGACGAAGTCGTACTCGAGGCGGTGCCCCCGTCCGTGATAGACGACGTCGACGCCCTCCCACACGCCCCTGTAGCCCACCCGGGCATAGGACGGGACGTCGAGGCGCCAGCGCTGCGGGTCGTCCCCCAGCAGCAGGTTGGCGCGGGCGGGGAGGGCGTCGTGCCCGGCCGGAGCGGCGTCGGCCCGGGCGCCGACCAGCCTCATGCGCAGGGGGTGGGCGGTGTCGGTCGCTCCCACCACCGCCTCCTGGGCGGACAGCGTGACGCCGTAGCCGGCCCCCCGGGCGACGAAGCGGGCACCGTCGAGGGGCAGGAAGCTCACAGGGGCCTCCTCGGAGAGCACCGCCGCACTCGGGCCGCTCGACCCGGGCACGTCCCGGTCGCTCCTCGACCCTCGCTCGGCGCAGCCGGCGGTGGCCACGACGACCAGCCCGAGCAGGGCCAGTGGCCAGGCGGGCAGCCTCCGCATCCGGGCCATCTTCCCCCATCGCGTGCGGCGACAGGTCCCCGGAGTCACCGCCCGGCCAGTGCCCGGTCGAGGTGGGCCCCGACGACCGGTGCGAGCCACGAGGCGTAGGACGTCGTGAGGTGGTTGTCGTCGCGGTAGACGAGGAGGTTGTCGACGACGACGGCGCACGTGGCGGCGCAGAACCACTGGGTGACGTCCACGTAGGTGCCACCGGCGCCTACCACCGCGGCCCGTTCCGCCGCCAGGGCCCCCATGTCGACGCCCTCCTCCGGTCTCTGGGTGCACGCCACCACCTGGCTGAGGTTGGAGGAGAGGCAGTCGGGGACGTCGCCTGCCGGGAGCGGCGGCGGCCCGAGCACCACGGCCCGTGCGCCCTCGGCCTGTACCAGGCGCACCATGTCGGCCAGCCCGTCGAGCCACGCCCGTCCGTGGACCTCGAAGCGGAACTCGGGGCCGTAGTGGCGCGCCACCCCGAGTACGACCAGGGCGGGGCGATCGGCGCGGACGCGCGCCAGGACGGCGTCCCGCCAGGCGTCGCACTCCCGGTAGTGGCGGCCGAGGTCCGGGCTCCAGACCGCGATGGGGAAGGGTGGGCAGGTGGACTTCGTCAGCGAGACCAGCTTCCAGCCCCGTTCGGCGGCCACCCGGTCGAGGGCCGGGAACCACTGGGTGGCGTGCGAGTCGCCGACGAGCATCACGCCCGTCGGCGACTGGGCGTGGGCGTACACGCAGGGCCGCAGCCGGGCCTCGGTGAAGCCGGCGTGGCAGCCGTCGACGAACGGGCGAGCCCGGTCCGCCGACGCTCGGCGGAGCGGCGGTTCCAGGTTGGCCGGCAGCTCCCGACGGTCGACCGAGCGGGCCACCGCCGCCAGCACGGGGGCGGCGGCGGCGGCGACGGGGTCGGCCGCAGCCGCCGTCGGCCGTGACGCCTCTCGACCGGCGGGCAGCGTCGTCGGCGTCGCCGCCGTCTGCGCCGACGGCGCCACGACTCGGCCCCTCGACTGAGGGAGCCCGACGGCGACCAGCACGGCGACCACAGCGGCGGTCACGGTGACGCCGCCCGCCACCACCAGCGTCCGAGCCGGCCGTCGTGTGACCCACGGCGAGAACCGGACGGGGTCCTCCACCGCCCGCACGGTAGCCAAGGCGAGCAGCCCGCTCACCGCCGCCAGGACCAGGTTGGGCCCCACGCCCAGGCGGCGGCCGGCGACCGCCGGCGCCAGGGCGATCACCGGCCAGTGCCACAGGTACCAGGAGTAGGAGAGCTTCCCCACGACCTGGAAGGGCCGGAGGCGGAGCAGGGCACCCGCCCCCGCCCGGGGATCGCGGCAGCCGAAGGCGATCACCGCCGCCGTCCCGCCGACGGGTAGCAGGGCGGCGGTTCCCGGGAAGGGCGTGAAGGGCCCGAGGGCGACGAACGACCAGCCGACCAGCGCCAGCCCGAGCCACCCCCCGGCCGTCGCCAGCCAGGCGGGCACCCGGCGGAGCCACGGGACGGTGAGGGCGAGCACGGCGCCGGCGGCCAGCTCCCAGGCCCTCGTGGGGAGCGAGAAGAACGCCCAGGGCTGATTGGCGTCGGTGAGCCACACCGACAGGACCAGGGAGGCGGTGCCCAGGACGCCGACGACGGTGACGGTGCGGCGGAACGAGGGCGTCCGGCGCCGCCCACCGAGGGCGGCGACGAGGAGGACCGCCGGCCAGAGGAGGTAGAACTGCTCCTCCACGCCGAGCGACCAGTAGTGCTGCAACGGCGAGGGGTCGGCGTGGGCGGTGAAGTAGTCGGTGCGCAGCCAGGCGAACCGGTAGTTGGACACGTAGGTCGCGGCGGCCAGCGCGTCCTTGGCCACGTGCTCGGCGCGCAGCGGGGAGAGCCAGTACGCCGACGCCACCACCGTCACCGCGACCACGAGCATCGACGCGGGAAGCAGTCGGCGGGCGCGGCGGGCGTAGAACGACGCGAGCGACAGCCGTCCGGTCCCCCGCAGCTCCTGCCAGAGCAGCCCGGTGATCAAGAACCCGGACACCACGAAGAAGACGTCGACGCCGACGTAGCCGCCGCGGAACGCTCCCACGCCGGCGTGGTAGAGCACGACGCCGAGGACGGCGACCGCCCTCAACCCCTCGATGTCGGCACGGAAGCCGAACGACCAGGGGCCGGCGTCGGCCGCCGGCGCCCGTTCCCGGTGGGGGCGCTCCGCGGGCTCCCGGTCGGTCAGCGTCATGCGAGTTCGCTCCGCCCACGAGCCGGGTGCAAGGTCACGAGCGTCCCACACCGGGACGTGGTGCGCCGTCGGCTAGGTGCGGCTCTTGCGATAGGGGACGGGCGACTGCTTCACGGGCACGAGGTCGCGGCGGTACTGGCGGTGGGTCCGCTCGATCGCCTCACGGGTCTCCCTCGCCAGCTGGCTCATCTGGGCCTGCAGGCGGGCGACCTCGTCCTCCAGCTCCATCACCCGCTTGACCCCGGCCAGGTTGAGGCCGGACTCGGTCAGCTCCTGGATCCGGCGCAGCCGGTCGATGTCGCGCTGGCTGTAGCGGCGGCTGCCGCCGCCCGTGCGGGCGGGGTCGAGCAGCCCCCGGCGCTCGTAGATGCGAAGCGTCTGGGGGTGCACGCCCGCCAGCTCGGCGGCGACCGAGATCACGTAGACGCCCCGGTCGACGTCGGCCCTCCGGGCCGCCTTCCGCTCGTGCGAGCTGCCGTCGGCCAAACGTTCCATCACACCCCCAGATGTGTGCGGGGCGACTGCGTCGAGGCACTGGCCAGGGCCTCGATGGCCTCCCGCTCGGCGGTGGAGAGGTGGGTGGGGACGGAGACCTCGACGGTGACGAGGAGGTCGCCGGTGCCGGCACCCGACGAGGAAGGCACGCCCCGGTTGCGGACGCGGAACGTGCGACCCGAGCGGGTGCCGGGGGGGATCTTCAGGGTGACCGGGTCGTCGAGGGTGGGGACCTTGATCTCCGCCCCCAGCGCCGCCTCGGCGAAGGTGACGGGGACGGTGACGAGCAGGTCGCGCCCGCGGCGGGTGAACAGCGGGTGGGGGGCGACCTTGACGGTGACGTAGAGGTCCCCCGGCTGGCCGCCGTTGGGCGCGGCGCCGCCCCGGCCCTTGAGCCGGATGCGCTGGTCGTTGTCCACCCCCGGAGGGATGCGGACCTTGACCTGCCGGGGGCGGCGCTCCATGCCCGTGCCCCGGCACGTCGGGCACGGCGTCTCGACCACCATGCCCCGCCCGCCACAGTTGGGGCACGGCCGGCTGAAGGAGAAGAAGCCCTGGTTGTCGTCGAGCACGCCCCGCCCGCCGCACTGGGGGCACACCGTCGGGCTGGTGCCGGGGGCGGCACCCGACCCCGAGCAGGTGCTGCAAGGCGCCTCGGAGACGACGTTGACCGTGGTGGTCACGCCATGGACGGCGTCGAGGAACGACAGGTGCAGCTCGGCCTCGATGTCCTCGCCACGGCGGGCGCTGGTGGCTCGCGGCGCCCCCCCGCCGCCGCGGAACCTCCCGAGGAGGTCGCCGAACAACCCGCCCAGGTCGTCGCCCGAGAAGGTGAAGGTGCGACCTCCCCCGGGAGCGCCTCCGCCGCCCCTGAAGGGGCCTCCGGCCGCCATGGGGCCGAGGCGGCGGAGCTCGTCGTACTCCTTGCGCCGGGCGGGGTCGGAGAGCACGTCGTAGGCGGCGGAGATCTCCTTGAACCGCTCCTCGCTCCCGGGGTGGGCGTCCGGGTGGTGCTGCTTGGCCAGCTTGCGGTAGGCCCGCCTCAGCTGGTCCTCGGAGGCGTTCTCGGCGACGCCGAGAACCTTGTAGTAGTCCTTCTCGAACCACTCACGCTGCGGCCCGGCCACCGCCCATCACCCTCGGACCTTCACCATGGCCGGGCGCAGGAGACGACCCTTCCACCGGTAGCCGGGACGCAGGACGTCCGAGACCACCGGGCCCTCGTCGGCGTCCTCGTGGGCCACCGCGTCGGCCTCGTTGGGGTCGAACGGCTTCCCCGCGGGGTCGATGCGCTCGAGCCCCTCCTTCTCGAGGAGGGCCACGAGGGCGGCGTGCACCTGCTCGAAGCCCTCCCCGTGGGCCAGGGCGGCGTCGAACACGTCGAGGACATCGAGCAGCTTCTCCACCAGGTCCTCGGCCGCCCGCTCCAGGTGCTCGGTCTGCTGCTTGACGATGCGCTTGCGGTAGTTGTCGAAGTCGGCGGTGAGACGGCGGAGCTGGTCGAGGTAGTCGTCGCGCTCGGCCGCCAGCTTGGCCAGGTCGTCGAGGAGGGCCTGCTCGGCCTCCTCCACCTCCTCGTCGACCTCGACGTCGACCAGCGCCTCCTCGGCCCGCGCCTCGGCCAGCGCCTCGTCGGCGATGCGTTCGGCCTCGGCGATGAGCTCGGGGTCGGCGTTCTCGGCGCCGTCGACGACGTCGTCCCCGACCAGGTCGGCGCCCACAGCCTGGCGCAGGTCGTTCCAGGTCGACGACGCCGCCGCCCGCCCCGACGGCTTGGACGCCCTCGGGCTCGCCTGGGTGTCGGCCTCGTTGCCGGGGTCGTCCTCAGAGGCGGGCCTCGTCGGCCCCTCGGGGTCTCCCATCACGCGCCTTCGTCGACGATCTCGGCGTCGACCACCTCGTCGTCGGAGGCGCCTGCGCCGCCGGCGGCGCCGTCGCCGCCGGACTGGGCGCTGGCCTCCTGGTACATGCGCTGGGCCACGGCGGAGGTGGCCGTCATGAGGGCCTCGCTGGCCGACCGGATGCGGTCCATGTCCGAACCCGCCAGGGCGTCCTTGGTCTCCTTCAGGGCGTCGTCGATGCGGGTCTTCTCCTCCAGGGTGATGTTGTCGCCCTGGTCGCGGAGAAGCTTCTCGGTCTGGTACACGACGCCGTCGGCCTGGTTGCGGGTCTCGGCCTCGGCCCGGCGCTGGCGGTCCTCCTCGGCGTGCGCCTCGGCGTCCCGCATCATCCGGTCGATCTCGTCCCGGTTCAGGGCGGACTGGCCGGTGATGGTCATCGACTGCTCCTTGTTCGTGGCCCGGTCCTTGGCCGAGACGTGCACGATGCCGTTGGCGTCGATGTCGAACGTGACCTCGATCTGCGGTACACCCCGAGGGGCGGGCGGCAGGTCGACCAGCTGGAACTTGCCCAGGGTCTTGTTGTAGGCGGCCATCTCCCGCTCGCCCTGGAGGACGTGGATCTCCACCGAGGGCTGCATGTCCTCGGCGGTGGTGAACACCTCGGTGCGCCGGGTGGGGATGGTGGTGTTGCGCTCGATGAGCTTGGTCATGATCCCGCCCTTGGTCTCGATGCCGAGGGAGAGCGGGGTCACGTCGAGCAGCAGGATGTCCTTGACGTCGCCCTTGAGCACGCCGGCCTGGATGGCGGCGCCGACGGCGACGACCTCGTCGGGGTTGACGCCCTTGTGGGGCTCCTTCTTGGTGAGCTCCTGGACCAGGTCCTGCACCGCCGGCATCCGGGTGGACCCGCCGACCAGGATCACGTGCTGGATGGCCTGGGGCCGCATGCCGGCGTCCTTGATGGCCTGCTGGAACGGGCCCTTGCAGGCCTCGACCAGGTCGGCCGTCATCTCCTGGAACTTGGCCCGGGTGAGCTTGTAGTCGAGGTGCAGCGGGCCGCTCTCGGTGGCGGTGACGAAGGGCAGGTTGATCTGGGTCTCCTGCACCGTAGAGAGCTCGATCTTGGCCTTCTCGGCCGCCTCCTTCAGGCGCTGGAGGGCCATCTTGTCCTTGCCCAGGTCGACGCCGTGGTCGCCCTTGAACGACTTGACCAGCCAGTCGATGATGCGCTGGTCCCAGTCGTCGCCGCCCAGGTGGGTGTTGCCGCTGGTGGCCTT
>DATACM010000347.1:0-10019 GCA_036259055.1 Acidimicrobiales bacterium
TGCCCGCCGAAGGGCGTCTCTGGCGTGATGAGGAAGTACGCGTACAGGAGGTTCAGCGAGGGACGCGCCGCCCACTGGCTGCTCCTGGTGGCCGCCGACCGGGTGGACTCGGTCGAGAGCCACCTGCGGTCGTTCCTGACCCTCCGCCCCGACAACCCGATCACCGAGACCGGCGTCGTCGCCGAGCTCTCCCGTCACGGCATCCGCTCCCGCTTCGGCAAGAAGCGCGCCGACCTGGTCCACCAACCGCTCGACGCGATCATCGTGGCCGCCCCTTGGGTGGTGGCCGGACGCGTCGCCTACCGCGGGCTCAAACGTCTGCGGAAGGCCGTGGGGTAAGGCGTGGCGTAGGGCCGACGGGGAGTCGGCGACCGGCGGTAGACCGCCCGAGTCGATGCCCGCGGCGGCGCCGAGCGGGGCAGGGCTGGCCGTACAATCCGCCGACGTGGCGGGCGCCGGAGGTCTGCACTACGACGACTGGGTCGCCGAGTTCTACGACTCCTGGTTCGCCGACTGGTTCGACCGCGCCGGCACCGTCGATCGACTGGTCGAGCTGGCCGGCGGGGGGCCGGTGCTCGAGCTGGGGATCGGCACCGGCCGGGTCGCCCTGCCCCTCGTGCAACGGGGCGTCGAGGTCCACGGCGTCGACGCGTCGGAGGCCATGGTGGCCCGCCTGCGGGCCAAGCCGGGCGGCGAGCACGTCCCCGTGACGATCGGCGACTTCAGCGAGGTGGCGGTCCCCGGGCGCTTCTCCCTGGTGTTCGTCACCGCCGGCAGCTTCTTCGAGCTGCAGCGCCAGGAGGCACAGGTGCGCGGCTTCGCCAACGTGGCCCGTTGCCTGCGCCCCGGGGGCCTCTTCGTGCTCGACGGGCCCGTGCCGGACACGGGCAGGCACGGTGACGAGGCGGCCATGAGGGTCGTCCGGGGCCGGTCGGGCCAGCTGGTGGTGCGGTTCGCCGAGGTCGACCGGGCCGAGCAGCGCTACGTGTCGCACTACGCCGTCCTCGGCGAAGGGGGCCCCCGCGTCTTCTCCGTCCCCTACCGCTATGCCCTTCCGGCCGAGCTCGACCTCATGGCTGCCATGGCCGGGCTGCGGCTCCGGGAGCGGACCGCCGGCTGGCGGGGCGAGCGGTTCACCTCGGCCAGCGACCAGCACGTGTCGGTCTACGAGCTACCGGCCCAGGGCGCCGACTGACGCGACCCTCCGCCGCAGGTGCTTGGCCACCTCGACCACGGGCGCCGCCCACACGTCGCCCTCGCCGGCCCTGCGGCACAGCGCTTCGAGCGCGTCGACGAGCACCGTCTGCCCGCCCCGCTCGCCGACGTCGTGGCCGGCCATGACCACCCACCGGCCCGAGGCCGCCCCGGCGTCCACCATGCCGACCAGCTCGTCGGCACCGAGACCGTCGACGGTGAACGCGTCGAGGTGGGCGAGGTCGCACCTCTCGGGGTCGTTGGAGGTCTCGCTCCCGTAGCCCCTTCCGGCGACGAAGCGGCGCGCCACCACCGGGACGAAGCTCACCCGGTTCTCGCCCCGCCCGACGAAGGACTGCCCGCAGGGGTAGGCGAACGTCTCCGGGCGTACGCCGAGGAGCATCTCGATGCGGTTGGATGCCCGGTCGATCTCGGCCTCGATCCGGGCGAGCGAGTAGTCCTCCAGGGCGTTCGTGCGGGAGAACTCGAAGTTGGCCGAACAAGGATGGCTGGAGGTGTGGTTGGCGACCTCGTGACCGCCGGCGGCCACCGCTCTCCACTCGTTCCGGCGGAGCCACACCCGAGCGGGCAGGACGTAGAACGTGGCGCTGACGCCGTGGGCCTCGAGGACGGGGAGGGCGGCGTCGAGCTGGCTGTCGCGGGCGTCGTCGAAGCTCAGGCTGAGGGCGACGCGCGCCCCGTCGGGGAACAGCGGCTCCTCGGGCAACTCCCCGATGGTGGCACGACGGACCGGGGTACTGGACTGATGTCGGGGAAGGAGCTTCATGCTGTTCGGCGCCCAGGTCAGGCAGGCAGGTGGTCTCCTCGCGGCACTGCGCCGGGCCGAGGCCATGGGTGCCGAGGTCATGCAGGTGTTCGCCCAGAGCCCCAGGCAGTGGCGCCACCCCGAGGCCAACGCCGAGCGGGCCGCCCGGTTCCGGGAGGCGTGGGCGGCCAGCCGCACCGTGCGGCGGGTCGTGTGCCACGCGCCGTACCTGATCAACCTGGGCGCCGCCGATCCGGCGACCTACGAGCGGTCATGCTCCTGCCTCGCCGAGAACCTGCGGGCGGCCCAGACGATGGGCGCCGCCGGTCTGATCGTCCATGTCGGCAGCCATCTGGGCGCCGGGCTCGACGCCCGGCTTCGGGTGGTCGCCACCGCCCTGCGTTCGGCCCTCGACGAGGTCGACTGCCCCGTGCTGCTCGAGAACACCGCCGGCGCCGGCGGGACCATTGGGCGCTCCTTCGACGAGCTGGCCCGGGTGATCGAGGCGGTCGGCGGCGATCGCCGGCTGGGCGTGTGCCTGGACACCCAGCACGCCTGGGCGGCGGGTATCTCGTTCGACACGGTCGACGCGCCGACGACCTGGTCGACCAGATCGAGGCGACGGTGGGGCTCGACCGGCTCGCCTGCCTGCACGTGAACGACTCCAAGGTCGCCCGGGGCGCCGGCCTCGACCGCCACGAGAACGTGGGGCGGGGAGCCATCGGGCGTGCCGCCTTCCGGGCCCTGCTCGGCCATCCCCGCCTCCAGGGCCTGCCGGCGGTCCTCGAGGTGCCGGGCACTGACGACCAAGGCCCCGACCGCCGGGAGCTGGCGGCCCTGCGCCGCCTCCACGGCGAGGGCGTGAAGCTCCGGGGTGGGCCAGAATGATCCCGTGCGCTCCGGTGCCGGGCGGGCGGGGCACCGCCGAGGACTTGCCTTCGTCGCGGCGGTGGTGGTGGCGGTCACCGCCTGCACCACCGGTGGGGACGGCGGTGACCGGGCCACCGCCAGGAAGGCGGGCGGTGACATCGAGCGGGTCACCCTCGACTCCCGGTCGTTGTCCGACGCCGGGAGGCGGCTGGCCCGCCAAGCAGGCCTGGAGTCGGCGCCGGTGTACGACGTGCGGGCCGTGGTCCAACCGGAGTCGGGCCGCGTCGAGGGCTCCCTCGTCGCCGAGCTCCCCGCCGGCCGCGACCCGTTGCGGTTCCGGGTGTTCCCGGCGCTTCCCGCCCTCGACACCGGGTTCCGCCTCCAACGAGTGGAGGTCGGCGGCGAGGAGGTCGAGCCCGCCCTCGACCGGTCGTTGCTCACCCTGCCACGTCCTCCCGGAGAGGGAGAGGGGCGGGTCGAGGTCCGGCTCGACTTCCGGTACACGGTGGGCGTCACCAAGGGGGGAGACGACCCGTTCGCCGCCCTGGCCGGCACCGACCTGGAGCCCGCCGAGATCGGGCTGTTGGGCCGGCACGGCGGAGGGCTGGCGCTGGGTCACTGGTTCCCGGTGTGGATCGCCCCTGGCGGGCGGCACGACGCCGATCCCGGTGGCTTTGGCGACATCGCCAACTTCCCGGCCGCCCTGATCGCGGCCAGGATCGAGGTGCCCGCCGGGTGGAGCGTCTTCAGCGGGGGCGTCACCACCGACCGCGAGACGGACGGGGGACGGACCGTCTACTCGGAGGAGGGCGCCGGGCTCCGGGACCTCGGCGTGTACATCGGGCGGGCGGTCGACGTGCGCGAGAGCCGCGCCGGCGACGCCACCGTGCGGGTCGTGAGCCAGACCGCGGACGCCCCCGAGGCCGCCGAGGTGGAACGGGAGGCCGGCGACGCCCTCTCCGCCCTCAGCGACGCCTTCGGGCCCTACCCGTGGGCGGAGCTCGACGTGGTCGACGTGCCGTTGGGCTCCGGAGTCGGCGGCATGGAGTGGCCGGGCATGGTGTGGGTCTCCCAGTCCTTCTTCGGCGGCGGCCTGCCCGGCCTGGGAGGGCTCGAAGGGCTGAGCGGTCTGGAGGACCTGTTGCGGGGGCTGGGCGGCGTGGAGGGACTGGGCGACCTCGGCGGCCTCTTCGACCCCCAGGTGCTCGGCTCGCTGCGGGCGTTCGTCGTCGCCCACGAGGTCGCCCACGAGTGGTGGCACGCCCTCGTCGGCAACGACTCGATCGGCGCGCCGGTCGTGGACGAGCCCCTGGCCCAGTTCTCCGCCTGTGTCGTCTTCCGGGCCCGTGCTCCGGAGCAGGCGCGGCGCGCCTGCGAGTTCAACACGGCGGGGCAGTACCGGCTGCTGCGCGCCGTCGGCGCGCCCGACGGCCGGGCCGACCAGCCCACCACCGACTTCGCCTCCTCCCACCAGTACGGCGCGGTGGTGTACGGCAAGGCGCCGGAGCTCTTCGAGCGCCTGCGCTCGCTGGTGGGCGACGAGGCGACGCTCGCCGCCCTCCGGCGCTACGCCGAGGCCAACGCCTTCCGGGTAGCCACGCCGGGCGGGCTGCGGGACGCCCTGGTCTCGGCCGCCCCGTCGCGGTCGGCGGAGATCGACGCCCTCTGGCGCCGTTGGATGGAGGAGGCCCACGGCGACGAGGACCTGGGCACAGGGGCGGCTGGCGTCGGCGGTACCGGCGGCTCGGACCAGATCGCCGACGCGCTGGCCAGGCTCCTCCAGGCGCTCGAGCGCGACTGACGTCGCCGGCCGGTCGGCGAGGTGGGCATGCCACCCCGTGCGCCCGACCGGGCGCGACAATTCACACAGCGACAGTGGCACGGGAACCTCGGCACCGGTCGAGTCGGAGGTGGTCCTCGCGGGCCGTGGTCTTCCCACGCCGTCCGGTCCGTACGACGGAAGAGACGACCGAACCCCCCTCCGCGGAGGCGGAGGGTCAGTCACCCCAAGCGCTGGAGCCCACTACGAACCCCGGGAACGTGGACGGAGCTTTGCCCGCTGTCGAGATGGCGGACGTCTACCGGTCACTGGTCGCCAACTTGCGGGACAAGTTGGGGGGGACGATCAACGACGCCAACGCCGATGCCATCGCCCAGGCCGCCGCTCAGGTCTACCGCCGGGAGGTCGAGCCCCGCCTGTGGGAGGAGAAGTCCGCCCACGAGCTACTGGACAGCTTCGGCGTGCCCCGCTCGGGAGCCTTCATCCCGTACTCGCTCAGCGACCGGCTCCTCCTCCTCCACCGGAACCGCGGCGAGAACCCCCACCGGGCCCAGGTCCACGAGTTGCTCGACGAGCTGGGAGTCCCCCGCGTCGACGAAGCAGGCCAGGAGCGCCCTCTCGAGGCGCGGCTGACTCTTCTGCTCGGATCCCTCGACGACGCAGCCGCGCCGCCGGCGGCGAGTCGCAGGGCCGAGACAGACGAGCCAGGGAATGGGCCCCACCCTGGCTCGGCGGAGGCGGCGGAGGCGGGGGACGGCGAGGACGAGGGCGGGCGCGCCGAGGAGAACGATGTGAAGGTCGACTCGAACGGCGTAAACGGGACGGTTGATGCTCCCGACCTGGTCGACGCCCTCGAGACGATCCAGCGGGCGGTCGGGCCAGTGGGCGAGGCGGAGACGGTGCTTGCTCCGCCGCCCCCTCCACCCGAGACCTCGCTCCCTCCAGACCTCGTGGGCCTCGGGACCGTGCTCGGGACCATCCAGGAGAAGCTCGTCGACCTCGAACAGGCGGTCGAGTCGCTCAGACAGGAGCTCCGCGACGCCCTGGCCCTCTTGCAGCCCGGAGTCGGGGTCACCTTCGTCGCTCCTACTGAGGGCGATGTGGGCTCGGCCGAAGGGCATCAAGAGATTGTGATCCGGCGCGACGGCGAGCCGCCCGCCGGCGTTGCCCCCGACGCGCCCGACACGCCTCTTCCGCCGGACGTGGCAAGGTCCGACACCGCCGCCGCAGCGGCCGAGGCCGCGCCCGTCGGCCCCGATGAGCCGACCCGAGTCGTCCCCCCGGTGGAGGCGGCGGCGCCCGATGTCGCCGCCCTCTCGACCGAAGCCGCCGTCGAGGACGAAGTCCTTCCCAAGCGCCGGATGCGGCGCGTCGTCATGCTCTTGGTGCTCGTCGTGCTGATAGGCGTCCTCCTTGCCGCCGGGATCACCGCCGCCGTCGTCCTCGGCTGGGACCAGCTGGAGTCGCGCATCATCGACATGGTGCCCGTGCCACTCTGGGGTGGCCCCGGCGCGCCACCGTGGTGAGGCTTGTTCCTCGCTCGCGTCCAGCCAGTCCCCGATATGGAGGTGTCCCGTGGAGAAGGTGACCGTCGCCGCAGTCCAGGCCGCGCCGGTGTTCTTGGCCCGCGACGCCACCGTCGAGAAGGCCTGTGCCCTTGTGGACGAGGCGGCGCGCCAGGGTGCCCGGCTGGTCGTCTTCCCGGAGACGTTCATCCCGACCTACCCGGACTGGGTGTGGCGCCTCACGCCGTGGGAGCTCCGCGCCAGTGCCCTCTACGCCCGGTTCTTCGATGAGGCCGTCGTCGTAGGCGGGCGAGCCACCGAGGTGCTCGGCGGGGCGGCCCGCCGCAACGGGTGCTACTTGAGCATCGGCGTCACCGAGCGGGAGCCCCGGGGCAGCACCCTCTACGACACCCAGCTGTGTTTCGGCCCTGACGGCGAACTGATCAGCCGTCACCGTAAGTTGACCTCGACCGGCGCCGAGCGTCTCGTGTGGGGCCTGGGGGACGGCTCCACCCTCACCGGAGTGGACACCCCGTTCGGTCGTCTGGGCGGCCTCACCGCCTGGGAGAACTACATGCCGCTGGCGCGGTCCGCCCTCTACGCCCAGGTCATCGACGTCTATCTGGCGCCCACGTGGGACAGCTCCGACGTGTGGACCTCGACGCTGCGCCACATCGCCAAGGAGGGGAGGGTCTACGTCATCGGCGTGAACTCCTGCATCCGGGCCTCGGACGTCCCGCCGGATGTGCCTTTTCGGGACGAGATCTACGACGACGACGACGCTTGGCTCGCCACCGGGAACACCGCCATCATCGGCCCCGAAGGCGACCTACTGGCCGGACCGGTGGCCGAGGAGGAGCGCATCCTCTACGCCGAGATCGACGCCACTCACGCCCGCGCCTCGCGCCACCAGTTCGACCCCGTGGGCCACAACGCTCGGCCCGACGTCTTCCGCCTGCAGGTGGATTTCACGCCCCAGGCCCCGGTCCAGTTCTCCGGGGAACCCGGCAGCTAGCCGCCGCTTGCGGTGAGAGCCGTCACCAGCACGGCCCGGGCGGTTACTTCGCGGCGCGTCCCGCCCGTCCCACCGCCGTGAATGCCAGGCCGCCGAGGACGAAACCGGGTTCAACCGCGACGAGGACGGGCGCCGGCATCGACTCGAGTCCGCCAGCAACGAGGTCAACGAGCAGCAGCACGGTGCCGAGACCACCACGGACGAGCAGGACGCCGCCGGCGACCCGCGACAGGCCCCGCAGTCGCCGCGCCGTCCGCGGGGGTATGCCCATGCTCGTTGCCGCCGCCACGATGGCACCGCCGATGGACAGCAAGGCGACCGCGGCGTTGTAGGCCCAGAACCAGGGAGTCGAGAACGCCTCGTCAGCGTCCGCTACCGAGGTGCCCAGTCCGGCGCGACCGCCGAGAGCCCAATACACGTGCACGGCGCCGAAGACGACGCACCAGGCACCCGCAGCGATCGCAGCGCGGCGGGAAGTCACGTCAATGCCGGTGACAGCGGGGGCCCCGGCGCTCGGTTGGCTCGGCTTCGCGCACCCCATTGCCGCCAGGAGCGGGTGGTGTTCAGGAGAGCAATGGTCGAGCAGGCGGCAGCCGGCAAGCCGCCCTCAGCGACTCGATCGGCGCTGGATGAGCGGCTGGTGCGCCTCGAGCACCCGTTCGAGGGCAGCCGTCACGGTCGCCGCCTCGGCTGGCGTGAGGTGAGCGGTGAAGTGCCGGGCGATGCCGTCGAGGTAGACGGGCGCGCCCTTCTTCAGCGCCCGCCGCCCGGCGGGGGCGATGGCGACGACCGATCCTCGTCGGTCGCTCGGGTCGGCGCGCCGTTCGACGAGGCCTTGATCGACGAGCTCGTCGACCAGCTTGCTCACCCGGCTGCGGGTCAGGACGGTCCGCGCCGCCAGCTCCTTCATGCGCAGACGCCGCTCGGGCGCTGCATTCAGCTCGAGCAGTACGTCGTAGACGACCAGGGGTACGGCGCCGGCACGGTCGAGGTCCTCGTCGATGGCGCGAAGGACGGCGTTCTGGGCCAGGAGGAGTGCCCGCCACGGCGCCACAGGATCGCTGTCGGGCGGCATCGGCGAAGGCTACCACCTGCGTGACAATTCACGGGTATGGCGGTAAGATGCGTGACAAGTCACGAGAACGGAGGACACATGGAGCAGCCCCTGATCGCGCTGGACGACGTCCCCGACACCGGTGCCGTCCGGGTCGACTTCTTCGGACGTCCGGTGCTCGTCACCAAAGTCGACGGCAAGCCGCGGGCCTACGTGGACAGCTGCCCCCACTTCGGTGGGCCCCTCGAGCGGCAGGGCGACAAGCTGGTGTGCGGCTGGCACTCGGCGGAGTTCGGCCTCGATGGGCAGTGCCTGCGGGGGCCGGCGCGAGCCGACAGCCGAGCCATTGTGCTGCCCACCCTGGTCATCGACGGGGTGGTCACCTATGTCTACACGGCGCCAGAGGGCACCCCCGGCGCCCATGAAGACGACTCGCATGTTGCGTCCCGGCTCGCCGGATGCGTGAGCGGGCCGTAGCGAGACGGCGACCGGGCAGGTAGCAGGAAGGCTCGGGCCCGCGGTCCTCGCCGCGCTGGACGGCGGCTTGACGTCCGGGGGAGGGGTGACGACGAACGCCGCCCGAGCGGGCATGAAGGCGCCGACCGGGTGATCGGCGGCGGCGTTCGGGTATCGACATGTCGCGCCAGCCGACGACAACAAGCTGTGAGCTGGAACGCAACGCTTCGGATCACGGGGGGGCGCTACGGCCCCGTCGATGAGCGCGGAGTCCGGGAGAGCTAGCCTGGGGTCCTGACCAGCACTTTCCTCGTTCCAGTTCCACCGACCCACAGCGACACAGTTGGAAACGATGAACGGAGCGCAGGCTTCGCGAATCAGCGGCAGGAGCGTGGTTGGTGAAGTAGCAGGCAAGGGGACGTAGCTCAGTTGGCTAGAGCACCTGCTTTGCAAGCAGAAGGCCGTGGGTTCGAGTCCCACCGTCTCCACCACCTAAAAGTCCTGGTCAGCGGCCATACCGACCTCGCGTAGGCCGTACGGAAGGGTTGACGGGAGTCCGCACAGAGTCCCCATCGGCCAGGCCGGAGAGGCCCCGTTGACCCCCTACCGAAGCTGAGTCCGATCATCCGCCATCCGGGTCGGGGTCTCGGAGGCCATCGCGTGGTCTGTCGGAGAACGGTCTGCCAACGTGGAGGCCATGACGGGCGACGCCGTCGCCGGTGCACCGGACTTCGCCCGGTTGTACGCCGCCGCGGGCTCCCCGCTGAGCCCGCGGATGGCCTCGCGTCTTTGGGCTGCGGCTGTCATGCTCGCTGACACCTACGACGAGGGCCGATGGCACCTGCTCAGGCGGTCTCTGCCACCGATCGTGCAACGCGTGGCCGACGAGATATGGATGGAGCGCTTCATCGCCTGCTTCGAGGCCCTGGCCCGCCGTCTGGAGGCAGGAGGCTTCGACGCCACCCACATCACGACCTGCACCGCAGAGGAGATGGCGCTGCACCTCGTCATCGATGCGGCCGAGGGCGCAACGGGCGACGGCAGCCTGGCCAAGGACCTCTCGCTGCCGGCGAGTCCGGACCGTGACGAGGACTTCGACGCCATTCGGGAGCTCTGCTTCCGCGACCACGACGTCCTGCTGCTCTTCGATGCCTCCCTCGACGGGATCGAGGCGCCCAACTCGGCGGTCGATGAGTACGGCGGGTTTGCGAACTTGCACCCACAGGCTTGGTTCCTCCCGTTTGAGGACGACGGCCAGCCCCGCCGGGGGGCATGACCCCCGCCGACGACGGTGTCGCCCGAGCAAGTGGTGAGGGACCACGCCGGAATCGCTGCGATCTCGGGGTTCGTGGGCGACTGGGCCCGGCGCTGGAGGCGAT
>DATACM010000348.1:0-1546 GCA_036259055.1 Acidimicrobiales bacterium
AGCCGGTCGTACTCGGCCTGGGAGCCGTCGCACCACTCGACCCGGTCGGGGGCGCAGAGAGCGGCGACCTCCTCGACCCAGTCGAGGAGCCTCTTGTTCGTGGTCGTGGGGGCCACCCCACCTCCTTCTTCTCGGGTGCGGGCGCCGGTCAGCGCGGGCCCTCCTGGCTGGGCGGGAACCCCGGTGTTCCCATGTCGACCTCCGATCCCAGCCGCAGGCGGCTGGCCCGGCCCTGGTCGTCGAGGTCGAACACTACTCGCTGGCCCTGGCGGAGCATCCGGAAGATCGACCCGTCGAGGGCGTCCGGCGCGAGGTCGAACTCGCGGCGATCGGCGTCGCTGACGAGCACCCCCTCTTTGGTCCCGGGGTCGTAGGACTTGATGACGCCCTGCAGAAGTGCCTCCTGGCTCCGTGGCCCGGCGGGTGGGACCTACGCTGGCTGCGCGGCGGCGGCCGGGAGCCGTCGGGTCGCCCCGATCGGCCCGGCCGGTCCCTGACGACGGTTCCGCTAGGACGTTACCGGGAGGCGACCCTGACCGGCGAGTTCGCGATCATCCAACGGTTGCGCCACCGCCTGGCCGGGCCCGCCGGGCAGACGTGGATCGGCGACGACGTGGCCGTCGTCCCCGGGCCGGCGGGCTCGCTGCTGCTCGCCGCCGACGCGGCGGTGGCAGGCGTCCACGCCGATCTCACCCTCGTCGGCCTCGACGACCTCGGCTGGAAGGCCCTGGTCGCCAACCTGAGCGACATCGCCGCCGTCGGCGGCACGCCCACCCACGCGCTGGCCATGGTGGCCGGTCCTCTGGGCGACGTCGACGTCGACCTGCTGTACGACGGGCTCACGGCGGCCGCCGAGGCCTATGGCTGCCCGGTGGTGGGCGGCGACCTCTCCTCGGCCCCGACGCTGGTGGTGGCGGTGGCGGTCGCCGGTGACGCCGGTCCGGCTGAGCCGCCGCCCGTCCTCCGCTCGGGCGCCCGGCCGGGCGACACCCTCTTCGTCACCGGGCCGCTGGGGTCGTCGGCCGCCGGCCTCGCCCTCCTGCGCTCGGACCGGGCGGGCGAGGCGCCCGACCTCGCTCTCCTCCACCGCCGCCCCGGGCCCGCCTGGCCGAGGGGGCGGTGGCGCGGGCGGTGGGCGCCAGCGCCATGATCGACGTGTCCGACGGGCTGGCCGCCGACGTGCGCCACCTTGCCGACGCGTCGGGGATCGGCGTGGTGATCGAGCACGTGCCCGTCGCCATCGGCGTCTCCCGGGTGACCGACCGGCCCGAGGACCTGGCCCTCGGCGGCGGCGAGGACTACGAGCTGCTCTTCGCCGCCCCCGACCCCGAGCGCCTCGAGTCCGCCTTCGCCGACGCCGACCTGGGCGTCCCCCTCCGCATCGGCCGCTGCACCGCCGACCCCGAGGAGCGCCGGCTGCGGGACGGCGAGCTCCCCGCCCTCGGCTGGGAGCACAGGTCATGACGGAGCGGGACCGCCGGGTGGCGCTCACCATCGCCGGGTCGGACTCGGGTGGGGGAGCGGGGGTGGCCGCCGACCTCAAGAC
>DATACM010000349.1:0-4466 GCA_036259055.1 Acidimicrobiales bacterium
GAGCCAATCGGCGGCACCTGCCCGCCGACCCATCCGGTCAAGGCGAAGATGGCGACGCGGATCTTCCACCTTCCGGGGATGTCCTTCTACCACCGGGTGTCCGCCGACCGCTGCTACGCCGACGCGGCAGCGGCGGAGAACGACGGCCTCCGAGCCGCCAAGCGCTGACAACCGGCCGCGCTGGAAGGCGAGCGCCCGGGACCTCCCCTCCGCCGTTCGCTGGTGAGGTCCCGGACGCCGTTCCGCCGCCCGTCGGCACGAATCAAGAGCGCGCCAGCGGCTCGCTGATACAGGATTTTCCGGGGAGAGCCAGAAGCTCGGCCAGCTCGCCGTCGATGGTCCGCCACGACAGGGCGGCCCGCGCCGCGGCGACCACCTCCGGGGGGACGGGGTCGGTCCGAGCAACGATCGAGCGGTAGGCCTGGAGGAGCCCCTCGTCAAGGGGGGAGCTACAGCAGTCGTCGATGGTCACCTCTCACCTCCTGGCAGGAAGAGCCGTCGCCGGGAGGCGGTGATACGCGATCCGTCAGTCGCTGACCGCTTGGACCTGGAGGATGCCGGGCGACCGGCGCAGTTCCTCGATCACCGCCGGCGGCGCCGGCTGGTCGGTGGCCAGCACCATCAGGGCGGCCTCCCCCGACGGCGACTTGCCCACGTCCATGTCGGAGACGTTGACGCCCGCCCGCCCCAGCACCGTCCCGACCAGCCCGATCAGCCCGGGCCGGTTCTCGTTGCGCACCACCAGCATGTGGCGGGCGGGCGGGATGTCGACGGTGTGGTCGTCGACCATCACCAGCCGGGCCTCGGCGCGCAGGCCGAACAGCGTGCCCGCCAGGGCGTGGTCGCCCCCGCGGATGGAGACCAGGTTGACGTAGTCGTGGGCCGCCGGGATCCTCGTCTCCTTGATCTCCACGCCCCGCTCGAAGGCCAGCTGGGGGGCGTTGACGTAGGAGACGGGTTCGTCGCTGCCGGCCGCCAGGAGACCCTTGAGCACGGCGAGGGTGAGGATGCGCGTGTCGTAGTCGGCCAGCTCACCCTGGTACTCGATGCCGAGGACCGAGGGCACGCCGTCGTTGAGGGACGAGAACACCCTTCCCAGGCGCTCGGCGAGGGGCAGGAACGGCCGCACCGTCTCCGACGCCTCGGTGGCGCTGACGTTGACCGCGTAGGGGACGAACTCGCCGGTGAGCGCCAGGAGCACCTGCTCGGCGATGGTCTCGCCCGCCTTGTCCTGGGCCTCCACCGTGCTGGCCCCCAGGTGGGGCGTCACCACGACGGAGTCGAGCTCGAACAGGGGCGACGCGGTGGTCGGCTCCTTGGCGAACACGTCGAGAGCGGCGCCGGCGACGATGCCCTCGCGCACCGCCGAGGCCAGGGCCTCCTCGTCGACGATGCCGCCGCGGGCGGTGTTCACGATCCGCAGGCCCGGCTTGGCCCGGGCGAGCAGCTGGCGGTCGAAGAGCCCGAGCGTCTCCTGGTTCTTGGGGAGGTGGATGGTCACGAAGTCGGCCCGGGCCATGAGGTCCTCGAGGGTGAGGAGCTCGACGCCCATGTGGCGGGCGCGTTCGGGCGACACATGGGGATCGTGGGCCACCAGCCGCATGCCGAAGGCCGACGCCCGTTGGGCCACCAGGGCGCCCACCCGGCCCAGGCCGACCACGCCGAGCACCTTGCCGTGCAGCTCGACCCCCTGCCAGCGGTTGCGCTCCCAGATGCCGGCGCGGAGGGCGGCGTGGGCCTGGGGCACGTTGCGAGCCTGGGCGAGGAGGAGGGCCATGGCGTGCTCGGCCGCCGAGACGACGTTGGACTGCGGGGCGTTGACGACCATCACGCCCCGCCGGGTGGCGGCGGCCACGTCAACGTTGTCGAGGCCGATGCCGGCTCGCCCGACGACGACCAGGTCGGTCGCCGCCTCGAGCACGTCGGCGGTCACCGTCGTCGCCGAGCGGATGATCAGGGCGGCGGCCCCCCGGACGTGGGCCTGCAGCTCCACCGGGTCGAGGCCGAGCCGGACGTCGACCTCGTGGCCCGCCTCCCGCAGGCGGTCGAGCCCGCGGTCGGCGATGGTCTCGGTGACGAGGATGCGGGCCATGGGCCCATCGTATGGTCAGGGGGTGAAGGTCACGTGGGACCAGGCCCTCGCCTGGCGGGTCGGCGCCCAGCTGCTCCTGGAGCCCTCCGGGACCGCGATGGACGTCGCCCGCCGGGTGGCCGGGGTCCAGGCCCAGGTGATGTCCAGCGCCGAGCTGGCGGTGGGCATCCGCACCGGCCGCCCGCCAGAGGACGTCCGCGCCGCGCTCTGGGAGGACCGGGCGCTGGTCAAGACGTGGGCCATGCGGGGGACGCTGCACCTCCTGCCCGCCGACGAGCTGCCCACCTGGGTCGCCGCCCTGCGGGCCAAGGAGCAGGCTGCCCGCCGGGGCCAGGCCTGGGAGCGCTACCACGGCGTCACCGTGGCCCAGCTGGCCGAGATCACCGCCGCGGTGGGCGAGGTGCTCGGGTCCGAGCCCCTCACCCGGGAGCAGCTCGGGGCGGCGGTGGCCTCGGCCACCGCCGACCCCCGCCTCGGAGACGTCGTCCGCACCGGGTTCGGGGGGACGATCCTCAAGACGGCGGCGGCCAACGGCGATCTGTGCTTCGGGCCCGACCGCGGTCGCAACGTCACCTTCGTCGACCCCCGGACGTGGGTGCGGGGTCCCTGGCAGGAGCCCGAGGCGGCCGAGGCGATGGCCGTGGTCGTCCACCGCTTCCTCGACGCCTACGGCCCCGCTACGACCGACGACTTCGCCCGCTGGTGGGGCGTCGTGCCGGCCGACGGCAAGCGGGCGGTGCGGCCCCTCGCCGGCGAGCTGGTCGAGGTGGACCTCGACGGCTCCCCCGGCTGGCTGACCCCCTCCGGGGCGGAGGTGGTCGCCTCCTTCCGGCCGCTTCACGGGCACGTGCGCCTGGTGCCCGCCTTCGACACCTACGTCTTGTCCCCCCACAGCCACCGCCGCTACGCGTGGCCCGAGGGGTTCCACGACCGGATCTCCCGCAAGGCGGGCTGGATCAGCCCCGCCCTTCTGGTCGACGGCCGGGTCGCCGGGGTGTGGGCCCACGAGCGCAGGGGAGACGCCGTGGCCGTCGATATCGAGGCCTTCACTCCCCTCTCGAAGCGGGTGCGGGCGGCGGCCGAGGCCCACGCCCGCTCGTACGAGCCGCTGGTCGACGCGCCGGTCACCGTCGCCTGGGTGAGCGGAAGCGGCTAGTCCGCTTCCCGGTCGTGGATCATCCAGTGGGCGGTGCGCTCGGCCAGGGCGGCGATGGTGAGCGACGGGTTGACGGCCAAAGGGCCGGGGACCACCGAGCCGTCGGCGACGAACAGCCCGGGGTGGCCCCAGACCTCGCCCCGGTGATCGGTCACGCCGGTGGCGGCCGAGTCGCTCATGACGCACCCGCCGAGGGGATGGGCGGTCAGCAGGCGGCGGAACGGAGGGTGCCACGGGGGGCTGCGGAGGTACTCCCCGCCGAGGGCCCGGCTGAGGCTCTTCATCACGTCCTCCATCTCCCGGAACATGTCCATGCTGGCCGAGGGGTCCCAGTCGAGGGCCAGGCGGCCACCGCGGTCGACGCGGAAGACGCCGTTGGCGGCGTCGGTGCCCATGCCGAGGTACGGCAGCAGGCGGGGGACGAACGAGCCGCCGAGCAGCAGGGCGGCGCGGAACGGCGGACCCCCTCTCGAGGCCGCCAGGTAGCTCAACGCCGCCCGCCCGGTGCTCACCAGCCGCTTGCGGACCGGGATGGCGCCGTCGGCGAAGGACGTGAACGCCGGCGGGAAGCCGAGGTCCTGGACGTGGACGAGGTTCCCCGACCGTCCCCGTACCAGGGTGCCGGCGGTGATGCTCGGCCCGTCGCTGGGGTCGATGCGCCGGTCGGCGCCCATGGTGCCGGCGAACAGCATGTCGCCGTTGGGCGAGTACCGCCGCCCTAGTGCCGCCGGCAGGCGGGGCAGCGTGCGGTCGACGTCGCGTGCCCGCAGCAGGAGCTCGTTGGTGCCCAGCGTGCCGGCAGCGAGAACGAGCGCCCTGCCCGTCACCCGGCGGGGCTCGGACCGTCCCGGGTGGCCGGGGTCGAGCTGGCGTGCCGTCACCGTCCAGCCGTCGGCACCGGACGCCGCCTCGATGCGCTCGGCCACGTGCAGCGGACGGATCTCCAGACCGGCCCGCTCGCCCAGAGGCAGGAAGGTGACGTCGAGGCTGTTCTTGGACCGGGGCCGGCAGCCCAGGAGGCAGTCGGCGGTGAAGGCGCACGGCTCCTGCACGAGCCCGCTGACCGGGTGGTCGCGGGTGGCCCCGGTGTGCACGGCGATGGGCACCAGCTCGGCCTCGTAGCCCGCCCGGCGAGCGGCGTCGAGGAAGGCCTCGGTGCGGGCGGGCATCCTCTTTCCGGCCGGGGGCTCGAGGGGACGGGCCTCCATGATCTCGCCC
>DATACM010000350.1:0-7652 GCA_036259055.1 Acidimicrobiales bacterium
TCGGAATTGCCGGGCGTAGGCGCGAACCAGCCCGTCCCGGTGGGGACGGGCTGGTCACTTCTCGGATCTGGCGGGCTATGCCTTGAACTTCTCCGGGAACTTCTTCACCGTCGCCTCGGCGAGCACGTCGGCGGTGTCGGACATGTGGTGGACGGCCTCACGCAGGGTCGTAGCGACCTGGGTGGCGCTGCCCGCCTTTTGGGCGTCGACGACGGCCTTCAGGGTGGTGGCGTGGGCCTTGATGGCCTCCTCGACGGCGGGGGCCGGCAGGTTGGCGTTGACCGAGTTCATCGTTGTGCCGAACGTCTTGGCGTAGGCAAGGAGATCGGCCACCGCCTTGTCGGCCTTGGCCTTGTCACCGGTGGCCACGCCCTGGGTGTAGGCCACGAAGGCGGGGATGTGGCCCTCGCTGCGCCACAGGCCGTCGAAGGCCTTGCCGACCTCGTTGCCGTAGACGCTCGTCACCGCGCTGACGACGTCGGCCGAGTTGCTGTTGGTGGGCCCGTTCAGTGCCGCCGCCGCGGCCTGGAACTGGGGCTGACGGCCGCCGATGGCGGCACCGGTGGCGCTGGAGGCCAGGAAGACGTGCTCCCGAAGCAGAGACGTCATTCCCGCCCGCAGGCTGGCGGCCGGTGAGTTGGCGTCGCCGCCGAACTTCTCCGGGAACTTCTTGGCGGTGGCGTCCGCCAACACGGTCGCCATCTCGCCCATGTGCCCGTACGCCGCTCGCAGGGCGGTGTAGACCCTGGTCTGGTCACCGGCCTTCTGGGCGTCGACGACTGCCTTGAGGCTGGTGGCGTGCATCTTCACCATTTCCTCCACCGCGCCTGCGGGGAGGTTGCTGTTGACCTGGTTGAGGGTGGTACCCACCGTCTTGGCGTAGGCGTTCAAGTCGGCCACCGCCTTGTCGGCCTTGGCCTTGTCACCCGCGGCGACGGCCTGGGTGTAGGCGACGAAGGCCGGGATGTGGCCTTCGCTGCGCCACAGCCCGTCGAAGGCCTTCCCGACGTCGTTGCCATAGGCCGAGGTGATGGCCGCAGTCAGGTCGGCGGTGTTGCTCTCAGCGGGACCGTTGAGGGCGGCCGCGTACGCCTCGAACCCGGCCGTGTCGCCACGAAGCGCCGAGCCCGTCGCCAGCGCGGCGAGGTAGACGTGCTCGGTGAGGAGGCCGGTGAGTCCGGCCCGCAGCGCGGAGGCGCCCGTCTGGCTCGACGCCGGCTCGGCCGCCTGCTGCTGCTCCTGGGAGGAGTTGGTTCCACTGGTGGTCTCATCGCTGTCGTCGTTGCTGCACGCCGCGCCCACTAGGGCGAGGACGAGCAGCGGAGCAGCAAGCCTGCGCACGGTCTTCCGTCTCATTTGCTCGGGTCTCCTGTCTTGGTTTGCGTGTTGAGAGAGCTCGGCAGCTACCGCACCCGAACCTCGCCGCGCATCGTCGCCGGGTGCACGGAGCAGAAGTACGGGTAGGTGCCGGGCCGGTCGAAGGTGAAGGTGAAGGTTCTGGCGGTCGCGAGCTCGCCGGAGTCGAAGCGGCCGTCGGGCATCTTGGCGACGCCGCCTCCCGCTTGTTCCACCGTGCCTGACGTGACGGTGTGGACTCCTGCGTCCTTCTGCGTCCACCTAACCGTCGTGCCGGCGTCGACCGTCAGGGCCTCCGGCTTGAAGGAGATGAGCTGCATCGTGACTGCGCCGTCAGCCTCGACCGGCGCCGCGTCCGGCGTGCCACTCGCGCTGTCGTCGCCATTCCGCCCACCGCATGCGACGAGAAGGGCGACGACCAGCACCGCCATGGTGGCCATGAGGAGCGCCCTGTCTCGGGGTGTCCTCGGTGTCGTTCGCTCGTGGTGCACGGCCGTTTGTTCGGAGCCGATGCGCTTGCTGGATGGCAATGCACTTGTTCATCCAGCTGCCGGGTCGTCTCGTAGAGAGAGTGGTGAAACCAGACCAGATGAGCCGGCCGAGCAACCACCACGTCGCGACGCGGGGTGTGGTGGTCGCTCTCGCGGCCGCCGCCGGCCTGCATCTCGCCGCCCTTCCTCGGCACCTCGAGGAAGGAGCCGGTGTCGCCAGCTTCTTTCTCGTCACCGCCGCCTTGCAGCTCGGCGCAGCCGCCGCCGCCTCCCGCGGTATCGGCAGGCGACTACGGGCCTTGATCGCTGCCGGGAACGCCACCCTCATCCTTCTCTGGGCCGTGTCCCGCAGCGTGGGACTGCCTGGCAGCGGCCATGCCGGGACGGTTGAACCGGTCGGCCTGCTCGACCTGTTGGCGGTGGGCGCCGAGATCACCGTCCTCGTGGGTCTCTTCGCCGGCCGGGCCTCGACGCCGCGACGCCCCCTCGGGGCGGCGTGGTCGGCATCAGCTGTGATCACCTTCCTTGTCTGTGGCACCGCCCTGCAGTGGGCGCCGGCCAGCCACGGGCGCCACGACCACGGGTCTCGTCCCGCAGGCGTGGAGACAGCGGCGCGGGGGTCGGCGGCGCAGTCCCTGGCCTCTCGATCGACCGCCCCGGACGAAGACACGTCGATCGACGCCGGGGACTGCTCGGCGGGTTTCGCGTGTCACCATCTCGACCGGGATCACGACCACACCCATCCGCAGCGATGAGCGGGCCAAGCGGAGAGCGCCGCGTCCCTCCTTCGGCTCCGCTGCTGGTGGCGGGGGCCGTCTATGTCGCCGCCAGCGGCTACGTGCACCTTCGAGAGTGGCTCGACCTTTACCGTCACGTCCCCTCCAACATCCCGGGGTCCGCTGTCGTCCGGGTCGGCTTCCCGATCACAGCCGCCGTCTCCGGGGGGCTGGCCGTGGCGCTCCTTGCCGGTGCCCGCCGCGGCGGACGGTCCCTCGGGTATGTCGTGGCCGGCGCGTTGGCCTTCGAAGCCGGCTCCGCCGTGGCACTCGTCCTCAGCCGTACCGGGAGCCTGTTCGGATGGAGCGAAGCAACCTGGACGGGAGGCGCCAGCCAGGCGCTCCTCACCGAGGTAGCGGCGGTTGCACTCCTCTCCTTCGCGGCGGCGATCGCTCCGGCGTCGCGATGGCGTCGCCGGGCGCCGGTTGCGGCGGATACCGGCCCGCCTCATTCCGCGGTTGCGGGGTCTCCGAGAAAGGCTTGAGACGCTCGGACCGGAAGGCAGGAGCCGGGGACGAGGCGGGGAGTCGTCTGCCTGTTGCCTTCGCTCCTTGCGAGAGCGCCGGCGCCACGTGAGCACCACTCACTCATCCCGGGACTTCGCCGGTGTCGTACACGGCGTGCTGTGACCGCCATGTCGCTCCGTGACGCCAGCGACGCGACGCTCGTCGTCGCCATCGGCCGGTGGCGCCAGGACGCCTTGGCCGAGGCCTACCGGCGCCACGCCGGTGCCGCCTTCGCCCTGGCCCGCCGCCTCCTCGCCGACCGGGACCTGGCCGAGGAGGTGCTCCAGGAGGTGTTCCTGCGCTTGTGGAACGCCCCCGACCGCTTCGACCCGGAGCGGGGCAGCCTGCGCTCCTACCTCCTGGCTCAGACCCACGGGCGATCCGTCGACCTCCTGCGCTCGGAGACCTCCCGGAGGCGGCGCGAGGAGCGGGAGGCCCGGGAGACGGCGGAGCACGGCGTCAACATCGAGCGGGAGGTCATCGACCACTCGGTTGCCGAACAGGTGAAGCAGGTGGTGGCCGACCTGCCCGCCGACGAGCGCCGGGCCATCGAGCTGGCCTACTTCGGCGGCCACAGCTACCGCCAGGTGGCCGCCCTCCTCGACCAGCCCGAAGGTACCGTGAAGAGCAGGATTCGCTCGGGGCTCCGGCGCATGCGCCAGGGCCTCGTCGAAGCGGGGCTGGGGGTGTCGTGGGCCGACAGCTGAACCACGCCGATGCCGCCAGCTTCCTTGGCGCGTACGCGCTCGACGCACTCGACGGCGATGAGCGGGCCGCGGTGGAGGCGCATATCCGGGACTGCGGGGCGTGCCAGGCCGAGGTCGCCGAGCACCGGGAGGTGGCCGCCGTCTTGGGCGCCCCCCAGTGGTCCCGCGCACCGAAGGGCCTTTGGGACCGCATCGCTGGCTCCCTCGAGGAGGCCCCGCCACCGCTGCAGATGCCCCCGGCGCCCGTCGTGGATCTCCGCGAGCGCCGACAGCGCCGGTTCCCGACCCTCAAGGTCGCCGTCGCCGCGGTCGCGGCAGCCGCCCTCGCCATGGCCGGGGTCATGGGGCTCAAGGTCGTCGACGACCAGCGGCGCATCGACGCCCTCCAGGAACAGGCTCGGGGCGGGGACCTGAGTCGCACGGCCAGGGCCGCCTTCGCCGAACCCGGGGCCCGACGGGTCGACCTGCGGTCGCCGGACGCCCTGTTCGTGGCCCAGGCCGTGCTCCTTCCCGACGGCACGGGCTACCTGGTCGAGAGCAACCTCCCCGAGCTGGGCGGCGACCGCACCTACCAGCTCTGGGCCGTCGTCGGCGCCAACCGCATCTCCGTCGGGGTGCTGGGACCGAAGCCTGACGTCGCGGCGTTTAAGGCCCCGGCCCGGATGTCAGCGCTGGCCATCACCTCGGAGGTCGCCGGCGGGGTGGTCCTGTCGGGGAAGCAGCCCCTGGTCGTGGGCACCGTCTAGAAGGCCGGCTGGAACCGGCGCGGCGTCTGCTTCGACGGCCGGCGGAGGCACTGAGTGGCAAGCTCAGGACGGTTCGGCACCTGCGCTACTCCGCGAAGCGAACTCTTGCTCATCCGCGTCCTCGCCGTGCATCGAAGACCTTCGACCACGAGCGAGGAGTGCACGATGAAGAGGTCCCACCTGGCCGTATCGCTTGGCGCGCTGATGCTGGCGGCGGCCGCTCCGGCCGCTGCGCAGCACACAACGTCGGCTCGCGTACAGGCCTTTCAGGCCAACCTGGCCCCTGTCCCCCACGACCCCGCCGCGGACGCCGGGTCGAATGTGACCGGTCAGGCGACCCTTCTCCGCCGAGGGAACAACGTCCGCACGATCCTCTCGGCCCGGGGGCTGAGCCCCCACTTGCCCCACGCAATGCACATCCACGGTGAGCTCGAGGCGCTCAACGAATGCCCGTCGCTGGCCGCGGACAAGGGCGGGGACGGTCTCATCGACACCGTCGACGGGTTGCCGGACTACGGGCCCATCGACGTCTCACTGACGTCCTCGGGTGGCACCGGCGCCGGGTTCGATGACGCCTTGGCTCTCGATCGCTTCCCCGTAGCGGGGCGCAGCGGCGCCCTCACCTACCATCGATCGATCGAGGTGCCGCCCGAGGTGGCGGCCAATCTCGGGCGCCTCCACATCGTCGTCCATGGCGCCGATCTCAACGGCAACGGCATGTACGACTTCGGGCCGGGGACTTCATCGCTGTCTCCGCTTGCCGGGGCCCCAGTTCCTCTCGAAGCGGAGCTGCCTGTGGCCTGCGGCACGATCGATTGAGCGTCGCAACCGGTCAGGATTGAGCCGTCTTGGCGATGACGCCGGCTGGGGGAGCGCGCCGCATCGACGGCGGAGGTGCTCAGTGCTCACGCGACGCCGACACGCCAATGCCGTCATGACAATCCGACTGCCGCATCGTCTCGTCCGTTGCTCGCTCGCCCTCCGGTCCCTGACGGCGAGAAGACCAGAGGTCGGGAACACGTGGGCCCGCCCTCGGGGCGGCCGCGTCCGCTGCGTGGTGTTCTCCTCCTCGCCGATGCCCTCTCACAATCTCAAGCGACCGCATCCAGCCGAGCGCGGGCTCCGTACCACAGGCGTGGACGCCGGGCGTCTCCTGTTCAGCGAGCTGGACGGAAGAGCCCCCTTCCACCGCGACAGCGCCCTTGGGCGCGTGTTCCATCCCGGGACGGTCTCCTATCGGGAGATCACTACCAGCGACAGCCTGCACATCACCGTGTCCCCCGAGAATCGGGTCTCAGTGCACGTCGATCGGCTGTCGCCGCTGGCAGTACGGCCCGGTCACCCCTGCCGCTACTCCCTCCTACGTGCGGTCGCTCACAACGTCGTACACGTCGCCGAGGCGATCGTCCTCCTCTTCCGTCACCGCCCGGCGCAGCACCGCTGCCAACTCGACTGCGAGGTCATAACGCTCAAGCCGTCACCGCAGCGCCTCTACGAGTTCAGCTGCAAGGCGGCAGGCGCCGAGGGGTGTGGGTGGAGGACGCGTGCGACAAGCGAGGAGGAACTCGTGGCCAAGGTCGCGGAACACGCCAGGCGCGTGCACCAAGTGAAGACCTTCAGCGACACGATTGCGGCCTACGCCCTCGACGTCGCTCGCCCGAACGATGCCAGTGCCTGAGCGACCTCACGGAACGGTTGGGCGCGGGGAAGCTCAAGAGGGCGAGACGAGCGACGCGCCTCGCTCGTCGTGTCCGTAGGCCGCCCCGCACTCGGCCGTCGAGCGGTGATGGGATGGCACGGCTGCGCATCCACACCGCGTGCCATCCCGTACACGAGGGGTTGGGCAGGGCGACTCGGCACCCCGATGAAGAACCACCGCCGCCCATGGCGATTGCTCAGAGCCAGCTGGAACCGGCGATCGACCGCTCCTCGTGTTGGCCAGGCTGCCAGGCGGCGGGTAGGTCTCAACCGGAGGACTGCGACCACCCGCGTCGTAGCCACACGCAGCCCGTCCTCGGATCAAACGGGTGGGCCGCCACGGACAATGGCACGTAGCCCCGCGGCAATCTCCTCGACGGGGTCGTGTCCAGCGGCAACGTTCATGACAAGGTCGTAGACGTCGTCGTTGCCCGCGCCCACCGCTTTGACGCCGTTCAACTCGAGGAAGACGGCGGTCGCCAGCCACCCGAGTCGCTTGTTCCCGTCGACGAGTGGGTGGTTCTTGACGATCGACTGCAGCAGCGCGGCCGCCTTCGTCCAAACATCCGGATAGGCGTCCTCCCCGAAGACGGTTGTCTGCGGTCGTGCTGCTGCTGCGCCCAGCAGTCCCATGTCACGTACGGGAGCGGGATCGCCGAGAAGCAGTCTCGCGAGGTCGAGGAGATCCTCCGGGGTGAGGTATTCGAAGGCCTCCCTCAACGCCCGAGGCGATCAAGGGCATCGGCGTGCGTCTCGATCACCCGTCGCGCTGCCGCAGCGACGCGGTCTCGGTGCTGGCCCCGGACGACGTAGTCCCGAATCGCCCTACGCGCAGCTTCCTGCATGGAGATCCCCTCTTGTCGGGCACGCTCGCGAAGCGCGTCCCGCTCCTCGTCCGTGAGCCGGAGAGTCATCGCCATGGACCGATGGTATCGGAATGATAACGGCATCCTCAACTTGTTGGAGCGTCTGCGCGCCGAGCTTCACCTCCACATACCTGTTCGTCGACCACGACCTGTCGGTGGTGCGCCACATCTCGGACACGGTGGCGGTGATTTACATGAGGAAGATCGTCGAAATCGGCCCCCGAGACGACGTCTTCGAGCGACCGGCGCATCCCTACCCGCAGGCGCTGCTGTCGGCTGCCCCAATCGCTGAGCCGCGCGCCGAGCGACGTCGTCGGAGGATCGTGCTGCAGGGCGACGTCCCCAGCCCGATCGACCCACCCTTGGGCTGCCGCTTCCGCACCAGGTGCTGGAAGGCGCAGCCGGTGTGCGCCGAGGAAGAGCCCGCCCTCGTCGACAGAGGCCAGGGCCACCCGTCCGCATGCCACTTCGCCGAGTCGCTCGACGTCGTTCCCTGAAGCACTCG
>DATACM010000351.1:0-3517 GCA_036259055.1 Acidimicrobiales bacterium
GCCCATGCCGTTCGGGCCGTCCTGGACGAGGCCCTGGCGGCGAAGGAGGCCGGGGAGGAGCGGGTGATCCTGTTCTCCTACTCGGGCCACGGCCTGCTCGACCTGGCCGCCTACGACGACTACCTCTACGAGCGCCTCGACGCCTGACGGCGCCGGTCAGCGTTCGTCTACCGCCCTCCCCCATCCTTCACCGAGCCGATGAGCGGCTCCCCGTCGACGCGCTCGACCGAGCAGACGATCCTCCGTTCGCCGTCGCGCCACGCCCGGCGGGAGGGCTGGAGGTTCTTCGGGACCAACAGCGACCGGTCGGCACCCGGCCCGAGGTACTGCTCGTAGATCGGGCGGCAGAGGTCCATGGCCTGGGCTTCCAACGCCTCCCGCCCCGGGAAGGGCGTGCGCGGGGGAGCCGAGTGGTCGACGATGCCCACGACCTCGCGGTCGTGGCCGAACTCGCAGTCCTCGAGCATCACCCCGAGCCCGGCGACGCCCCGCTCGTAGCAGTCGCCGGTGCGGAGGTTCCGGTAGGAGACGGTGTCGAACCCGTCGTAGTCGTCATCGTCCCCGGGGAGGGCGATGACGAGGACCGTCAGGGCGATGCCGACCGCCCCGGTGGCGATGCCGCTGATCGCCATCCCCCGTCCCGTTCGCTCCGGGTGGCCGCGGATCCGGTGGAGGGCGGTGATGCCGAGCACCACGGCAGCGAGACCGGCCAGCCCCGAGCCGAGGACGGTGATGACCAGGGGGATGGAGACGATGCCGACGACGAGGGCGGCCACGGCCAGCCCTTCGTTGCGGGTCGCTGGCCGAGGAGGGAGCGGCGGCCACGGCGGAGGCCACTGGGGTGCGCCCCACTGGCCGGCGGCCGGCGGGGGAGGCGGGGGAGGCCCCGTCCCCGTCCCTCTGTCCGCCGCCTTCCTCGGGGTGGGCGACGCCGGGGGCCCGCCGTCGTCGTCGGTCACGCGTCCATCCTGCTCGACGCGCTGGCGCCGCGAGCCGCGGGGGCTCCCCGGTGGCGACCCAGGCGTCCGGTACCGTCGTTGCCGTGTTCGTGAAGATCTGCGGGACGACGAGCGAGGAGGACGCGCTGCTGGCCGTTGCCATGGGGGCCGACGCGGTGGGCTTCATCTTCGCCCCGTCGCTGCGTCAGGTCACACCGTCACTCGTCGGCGACGTCGTCAAGCGGCTCCCCCGTGAGGTCCTCACCGTCGGCGTCTTCCGCGACGAGGCCCCGGCGCGCGTGGTCGAGATCGTCAACGGCATCGGGCTGCGGGCGGCCCAGCTCCACGGCCACGAGTCGGCCGAGCAGGCCCAGTGGATCCGCGAGCGGGTGCCCTTCGTCATCCAGGCGTTCCCCGCCGGTGGCAGCGGCGTCGAGCGCGCCCGCGAGTACCCGGTCGACGCGGTGATGATCGACGCCCCGAAGCCGGGGTCGGGCCAGGTCTTCGACTGGAGCCTGGCCGACGGCGTCCCCGACGGCATGCGGCTGGTGCTGGCGGGCGGCCTCAACCACCGCAACGTGGCCGAGGCCATCGCCCGGGTCCACCCGTGGGGCGTCGACGTGGCCACCGGCGTCGAGTCGGCGCCCGGCCGCAAGGACCCCATGCGGGTACGGGCCTTCGTCGCCGCCGCCAAGGCGGCGGACGACGAGTCCTACGACCCCGTCGACCTCGCCCCCTACGACTGGGAGGAGGCAGGGGCCTGAGCCAGGATCCCGGGCTCATGGGCGAGCCCGGCCCCCGGGGACGCTTCGGCGAGTTCGGCGGCCGCTACCTGCCCGAGTCGCTCGAGCCCGCCTGCGCCGAGCTGGAGCAGGCGTTCGCCGTCGCTTGGGCCGACCCCGCTTTCGGCGAGGAGCTCGACGCCCTCCTCCGCGACTACGGCGGGCGGCCCACGCCGGTCACCGAGTGCCGCCGGCTGTCGGAGCGGCTGGGCGTGCGCCTGCTCCTCAAGCGGGAAGACCTCGCCCACACCGGCTCGCACAAGCTCAACAACGTCATCGGCCAGGCCCTCCTGGCCCGCCGCATGGGCAAGCCCCGCCTGATCGCCGAGACGGGGGCGGGCCAGCACGGGGTGGCCACCGCCACCGCCGCCGCCCTCTTCGGGCTCGAGTGCAGGGTGTACATGGGCGAGGTCGACGTCGAGCGCCAGGCCCTCAACGTCTTCCGCATGCGCCTCTTGGGCGCCGAGGTAGTGCCGGTGGGCTCGGGCAGCCGGACGCTGAAGGACGCCATCAACGAGGCCCTGCGCGACTGGCTGGCCACCGTCGAGACCACCCACTACTGCCTGGGCTCGGTGATGGGCCCCCACCCCTACCCGTGGATGGTCCGGGAGTTCCAACGGGTGATCGGCACCGAGGCCCGGGCCCAGTGCCGGGCGCTCCTCGGCGGGGCCGACCCCGACGTGGTCGTCGCCTGCGTCGGTGGCGGGTCCAACGCCGCCGGGACGTTCTCGGGGTTCGTCGACACCGGGGCCCGGCTGGTCGGGGTGGAGCCGGCGGGCGGGGCGGCCATCGGCCGGGGCATCCCGGGCGTCGTCCACGGGTCCAAGTCGTTCCTCCTCCAGGACGAGCACGGCCAGGTCCTCGAGGCCCACTCGGTGTCGGCCGGCCTCGACTACCCGGGCGTCGGTCCCGAGCACGCCCACCTGGCCACCGTCGGGCGGGTCGCCTACGAGGCGGCGTCGGACGACGAGGTGATCGGCGCCTTCCGGCTTCTGGCCCAGACCGAGGGCATCATCCCCGCCCTGGAGCCCGCCCACGCCCTGGCCTGGGTGGTCCGGGCGGCGTCCACCGGCGACCTGACCCCCGGGTCGACGGTGCTCGTCACCCTCTCGGGGCGGGGGGACAAGGACGTGGCCCAGGTGATGGACCTCCTTCCCGACCTGGCCCGGCCCGGGGGAGAATGAGCGACCTCGAGCAGCGGTTGCGGGCCCGGCGGGACGCCGGCCGGAAGCTGCTCGTGCCGTTCGTCAGCGGCGGCCTGGGCCCCGACTGGCTCGACGTCGTGCGGACGGTGGCGGCGGCGGGGGCCGACGCCGTCGAGGTCGGCCTTCCCTTCTCCGATCCGGTGATGGACGGGGCGGTGATCCAGGAGGCCTCGGCCCGGGCCCTGGCCGCCGGGGCCACGCCGGCGGGGCTGGTGGCCGAGCTGGCCAAGGCCGACGCCGGCGTCCCCCTCGTGGTGATGACCTCGTACAACCTGGTGTTCCGGGCCGGCCACCGGCGCTTCGCCCGCTCGCTGGCCCAGGCGGGCGTGTCCGGGGCGATCCTGCCCGACCTGCCCCTCGAGGAGCTCGGCGACTGGGCGCGGGCGGCCGACGACGCCGGGGTCGACACCATCCTGCTCGTCGCCCCCACCACTCCGGAGCGCCGGCTGGCGGCGATCTGCGACCGCTCCCGTGGGTGGGTCTACGCCGTCGGCCACCTCGGGGTGACCGGCGAGCGCACCACGCTGGCGTCCTCCGCCGCCCTGATGGGCAAGCGGGTGAAGGCCGTGACCGACAAGCCCGTGCTCGTCGG
>DATACM010000352.1:0-2127 GCA_036259055.1 Acidimicrobiales bacterium
CGAACCAGCGTGGTGAGGTGCCCCGGCGTCAGGCCCACGGCCCTCGCGACGTCCTTGAGCGAGATGGGTTCCCGGTAGCGCTCCTCGATAAAGCCGAAGACCCCGGCGAGCAGGGGCTCGTCCTTGAGCCTGAGGTCCCCCACGACGTCGGCCGCGAGCCTCGACAGCTCCACGAGCAGGAGGGTTAGGTGCGAGAGGACGGCCTCCCGGTAGCCGTCCCGCCTGCCGCGGAGCTCCGCGTCGAGGGCAGAGAAGCGCTCGGACCACGACCTCCGCTCCTCGGGTGGCACCTTCAGGCGCTGGGCGCCTCCGGCCGCGCCACCGACGAACGGGAAGAGCAGCGGGTGGGCGCGCCAGGAGAGGAAGGCGCCCGGGGCCTGGTCCCCCAGCACCTCGGGCGAGAAGAACACGGTCCAGCCCGCGGCCCGGTGGGAGCCGCTCGCTCCGTCGCCACCACCTACCACCTCGCCGGGGGCGATTACGTAGGCGTCGCCCGCCTCTATTTGCCACTCCCGGTCTCCCAGCCGCATCGAACCGCCGCCCCGTTCGAAGTAGGCGAGCGCCAGGAAGTCGTGGGTGTGCGCTTCCCCATAGGCGTGCCCGCCCGACGGCAACTCCCGGCCGGGGAACCGCAGGGCGCTCACGGGCGGCACGCCGGGCACCGCCTCGAGGGCGCGAACGGGCAGCCCGTCGCCCCGTCTGCCCCAAACCCTCCTCGCGCCCAAAGCCCAGTCCTCGCCTTCCTCGATAGCCGCAGTGACCAACACCGACGGCCGGTCACCGACGATCTTACCAAAGATCGTCCAGAATATTCCGAACATCCGCCCTTTACTGCTACTAACTCGCATCCGATACTGGATTCGCGTCGAAATATCGTCCCGACGGCGCAAGAGAGGACGGGCGCGGGCGCGGCAGAAGCGCATGGAACCCACGGAGGAAGGAGCTCGAGATGCGGGCGACGGACGGGCAAGATTCGGTAAGGTACGACGTCGTGGTGGTCGGCGGCGGCGCCGCCGGCCTGAGCGGGGCGCTGACGCTGGGGCGGGCGCGGCGCTCGGTGCTGGTCGTCGACGGGGGCGAGCCGCGCAACGCGCCCGCCTCCGGGGTTCACGGGTTCCTCACCCGGGACGGCGTGAACCCGTCCGCGCTCTTGGAGGCCGGCCGGGAGGAGGTACGCCGCTACGGCGCGGATTTGCTCGACGGGCGCGTCGCTTCGGCCGAGCGCGTCGAGGACGGATTCGTCGTGACCCTCGACGACGGCGGCTCGGTCGGCGCCAGGCGGCTGCTCGTCGCCACGGGGCTGGTCGACGAGCTGCCGGACGTGCCGGGAGTCCGGGAGCGCTGGGGGCGTGACGTACTGCATTGCCCGTACTGCCACGGGTGGGAGGTCCGTGACCAGGCCATCGGTGTACTGGCCAGCGGGCCGCTTTCGGTGCACCAGGCGCTGCTGTTCCGTCAGTTGAGCGCCGATGTCACGTTCTTCTCTCACACCATGCCGCCCCCGACCGACGAGCAGGCGGAGCAGCTGGCCGCGCGCGGCATCGGCGTAGTGGACGGCGAGGTGGCATCCCTTGAGGTCGTCGAGGACCGCCTCGCGGGAGTTCGGCTCGGCGACGGCCGGGTAGTCGGCCGGGAGGCGCTGGCGGTCTCGCCGCGGATGACGGCGCGCGCCGGCTTCCTGGCAGGCCTCGGGGTGCGAGTGGTGGAACACCCCGCGGGAGTCGGTGAGTACATCCCCTCCGACGCGACCGGACGTACCGACGTACCCGGGGTGTGGGTCGCGGGCAACGGCACCGATCTGGCCCCCAGGTCGGTGCCGCCGCGGCGACGGGCGCCTGCCGCGGCGGCCCAGATCAACGCCGACCTCGTCGCCGAGGAAACGCGCCGCGCGGCGACCGCCTACCGCGCCCGGCGCGAAGCCCGAACTGCCGGTCGGCGCTAGCCCCCTCGTCCGGGACCGAAAACGAGGCGCGCGAGCGGGTGCTCGGCGAACGCCGTCACGGTCCGCGGGCGTGCAGCCGTCGTGCGGCGCTCGTCCGCCCTCGGCACGAAACAGCAAAGAAGCAGAGCAACGCACAGGAGACGCAACGTTGAGCGACGAACTTCACGCAGAGCACCGAGAAGGCC
>DATACM010000353.1:0-3609 GCA_036259055.1 Acidimicrobiales bacterium
CCGCCCAGGCCGCCGCCGAGGCGGCCGCCCGAGCGGTCGCCCAGGCCACCGCGAGGCTGACCCAAGCGGCCGTGCCCGAGGCCGGGGTGCCGCCGGCGGCGGGCGCAGCTCAGGCGGCGGGGGCGGCCTCGCCGGCCACGGCCGCTCCTGTCCCACCCGCGCCTCGGGCAGGCCCTGCCGCTCCTACGCCTCCCACCGGCGTTGCGGCGGCGCCCCCCGGGGGTCCTGCCCCGGCCGCTCCCGTCGCCGCTCCGGCGGCTCCTGTGCCCCTTGCCGGTCCTGCCGCCGCCTCGGAGGCGGCGCCCGCGACCGGCACGGTGGCCGCCTCCACCGTCACCCCGCCGTCTCCCACCTTCGACGAGGCGCCAGCTCCGCCCGGGGGGACCGCCACCGCCGTCGCCCCGGAGGCCACCGTCCCGGCGCCGGCGCCGGCGGGCCCGGCGCTCGGGCGGAGCGAGGCGCCGCCGACCGCCCCGGCGGCGGCAGACGAGGTGGCGACCGTGATCACCCCAGCCCCGGACGAGGCGCCGTCCGCCGACGAGAGCGAGGAGGACGCCGTCGCCGAGCACCCGGCGCGCCGGCGGGAGAGGGTCCCCTTCGGCGTGCCCGCCGAGCGGGCGGGGCGCTCACCGGCTGCCCGCGAGCCGGCCGCGGCGAAGGGTGCCCGGGTGGAGGCGGCCGAGCCCCCGACGTGGCTACCCCTCGCCGGCCTGGTCGTCAGCGTGTGGGCCATCCTCCCCCGCTTCCTCACGCCGCCCCTCAACACGCGCGACGCGGTGGAGATCGCCGACCACGTCGTCCCCGGGGTGGTCGTGCTGGGCCTGTGCCTGGGAGCGATCGTCTTCGCCCAGCGGCCCGGCGGCTTGGGCAACTACGGGTTCTTCAGCGGGCTCGTCATCGTGCTGGCCGGGTTGTGGATGGCCGTCACCCACCTACCCCTCATCGCCCAGGCCACCCGAGGGGAGGCACCGTGGGCGGGCACGATCTACCACAGCGCCTCGGCCCTCGCCATGCTGGGGTTCAGCGTGATCTGGATGGCCGCTCACTGGAACACCGCCGAGTTCCCCGAAGAGGCCGCCCCCGGGGCCACGCCGCCCCGGGACGCTAGCCGCCGTCCCCGGCAGCCCTCTCGCTGACCCGGCGCAGCACGTCGAGCGTCAGCACGCCGTCGCATCCCGTCCCGGCCCGGTCCGACATCACGGTGGCGGGGGCATCCGGCTCGCCGAAGCCGTCGAGCACCAGGTCGGCCTCGGCCAGGTCGTGGTCGGCGGTGTAGCCGTTCACCACGACGACGCAAGGGATCCCCGCGGCGACCGAGGCTTGCAGGCCCTCCTCGGAGTCCTCGACGACGACCGTCTCGGCCGCCCCGACGCCGAGGCGCTCGAGGGCGATCGTGAACGCCTCGGGATCGGGCTTGCGCTCCTCCACCTCGTCACCGGTGACCACCGCCCGCCACTCGACGCCGTCGAGCAGCCGGTCGAGAAGCCGCTCGACCCAGCCCCGGCTGCCCGTCGTGGCGACGGCGAGGAGGCAGCCGGCCCCGGCCACCTCGTCGAGCAGCCGCCGCGCCCCCGGGCGGACCTCGACCCGCCCCTCGTCGACGAGCTCCTGCAGGATCTCCGTCTTGCGGCGGTGCAGGGCGGGAGCCAGGCGCTCTCGCTCCTCCTCGGAGACACCTTGATCGGAGAGGTAGTGGTCGATGCGGCGCTGCCCGCCCGTGATCCGCAGGAGCTCGCCGTAGAGGTCCTCGTCCCACCGGTACGGGAGGTCGAACTCCTCGAAGGCGAGGTTGAAGGCCACCCGGTGGCCGTGGCGCTCGCTGTCGACGAGTGTCCCGTCGACGTCGAACACGACCGCCCGCGGCGTCGGCTCGCTCAGAGGTCCGGACCGACCGGCGGCGCGCCGCCGCCGAGCAGGACGTCACCGGTGCCGCCGACGGCGGCGGCCCGGAGGTCGGCGAAGGCGTCGTCGATGTCGGTTCCCCAGAGGTCCCAGGACGACATGCGGGCGGCGACCAGCTGCACGCCGACGGCGATCGCCAGCTGGCTGTCGTGGTCGAGCAGCATCAGCCCCTCGGCCTCGAGGACCGCCTCCACCGCCTGGCGGAGCGGCAGCAGGTCTTCGGGCAGGTCGAGGCGGACGAGCACGGCGCGGGCCGGGCCCGCCTCGCCGCCGCCCGTCGGCGACAGGCGGAGCACGAGGGGGACGTCGCGGTCGGCGAGAAGGACCGGTCCCTCGACATGCAGCCGCTCGGAGTGAGGCGCGACGTCGGCCCGGAGGAAGGCGCGCACGACGCCGTCGTCGTCAGCCCGAGGGCCCGTCGGGTCGACGTATGGGGGGCGGGGCCAGTCGGCCACCGGGCCGAGCGTGAGGCTGCCGTCCCAGTGAGGTCAGGCGAGCCTTTCGGCGGCGATCGCCGACTGGTTGAGGGCGTTCGCCGTCTCGGCCAGGTTGCCGTTGATGCGGTCCACGGCGGGGCCGATGACCGCGCACTGGGTCTCCACCGCCCGGACACCGAAGGTGATCCGAGCCAGGTTGGCCGAGATGCTGTTGAGCAGCCGCGAGATCGTCGTGAGGTAGATCGCCAGCACGACGACCAGCCCGGCGATCTCGAGGATGGTGAGAATGAGGCGCCAGGTCATTGCCTACCTCCCGCAGCCGAGGACAGCAGATCGGCGTGGCGGCGGATCTCGTCGCGGAGGTCGCCGGTGAGCGACGTGGCCTGGGTGAGCATCCAGGTGGTCGCCGTGTTCTGGGCGACACGGGTCGCCGTCTCCCACACTTCGCGCACGTTGCGATCGATGTCCTTGACGAATTGGACCAAGAGGAACAGGAGCAGGATGACCGCCGAGATGACGACGGCCCCCAGACCCAACGTGATCGACCAGAAGGTCAGGTGCTCCGACGCCAACCCGAGAACCGTCGCCATGCCTAACCCCCGAGGACCTGACGTGCCGTCTGGGCACTCTTGGTGATCGACCGGACGCCGGTATTGATCTTGTCGACGTCCCACAAGGGAAGCGTGTTGATCCTGGCCTCGTCGAGCGCAGCCGTGATGGCCGCCGCCTGCTCGCCGATACGCCGGGCCAGCGCAAGAATGATTCCCACCAGGATGACCACCACGGTGATGATGACGCCGGCGATGATGTACCCCACGTACCAACCGGATAGCGAGACTGCTGCCATCGGCCCCCTTTCTAGGAAACAGCCGTCACAATAGACTTCGCGCAGATACCGGTCAACGTGTTGTCAGGGCTGTTCACAGCCCCCGGCGCAGCACCATCGGAAGGGGATCGCCCTCCAGCTTGACATCGCACGAGCACGACGACGACGACGCTCGGGCGGGTCGGGCGGAGGACCAACGGGACGGTGGAACGGGCCCCACGGTCGCAGCCGAGGGCACGGCTCCGGCCGACCCCGCGCCGGCGACTCCACCACCTGCGACGGCGGCTGACGAGCCCGCCGTCGAGGAGCCCGCCGTCGAGGAGCCCTCGCCCGAGCCCGCCGCGGGCCCCGAGCCGGCGACCGGCCACGAGCCCGGCGACGACGCCGTTGCCTACCCCGTCTCGCCGGCCGAGACGTCCGGCGAGGCGCCGCTCACCGGCGCGG
>DATACM010000354.1:0-8970 GCA_036259055.1 Acidimicrobiales bacterium
CACAGAGCGTCATAGTCCCTACCGGCGTTGTTTCGTACGGCCTCGGCGTTCCAAGCCGCGATCGACTCGACCTGGGCGACGGGTGAGCCCTCGCCTCGCAGGATGGAGGGGTAGACCACCAGCACGGCACAGAGGTGCGCAGCGACGTCGCGCACCGTCCAGTCCCCCATCGCTCGGGCGTCGGGCCGAGTCACCGAATGAAGCATGGAGACGAGGTCGCGCAGCGACGACTCGGCGACGCTGACAGCTTGGGCCTTGGTGACGGTCGGCATCGGGTCGATGGCGTTGGCCATGGCCTTGGCTCCCTTGACGTTGCGGCCGCTCACGCCCGCCAGCGGGTCCGTGCCGCACCAGGTCCCCTCTGAGCGCACAGGCCGGAAGCGGGCGAAGAGCATCTCCGAGGCCCAGTCCTCCCGCTCCACCCGCCCGATCGCCTCCCCGTGTTCGCCACCATGTGCGGGGTAGGCGAAGGCCATGGCCTCCTCGGCGGAGCGCCACAGGCTGAAGGTGATGACGTTCACGGTGGGGGCGAAGACCTCCGTCGCCAACATGACCGCCATCAGCCCCGGACGGCGCAGGGCCTCGCCGGTTGGCCTCGGCAGGAAGCGCCAGAAGGGGAGCCACGAACGCAGATGCACCCGTCCGTAGGTCAGGACCGCCAGCGGGCCATCCGTACCGGTAGGGTCGGTGGCGCCCGGCAGCGGGTTGAGCCCGCCCCACGTCCCGCGGCACTGGAGCGGCTCCAGCCGCACGTGCCAGGTTTCCTTGGCCTGAGCCCCCCAGCGCCGTGCCGTTGCTGACTGAGTGACGAAGTCATCGAGGGCCTTGGTGGTCTCCCAGACTCCGAAGAAGGCGAATCGCGTGGGATGAGGGATGGGCCGTGGCCACGGACGAGTCGACGTGCCCAGGGTTGGCATGAGCAGTCGCCAGAACCGCAAGCCCTCGACGCGGCGTAGAGGGAGGTGACCGAGGCCCACACCGGCCCTGCCGGCCAGCGCTCCCAGACCTCGGTACTGGACTACATGGAAGGAGACCGTTGGCTGGCCGCTGCCCTCGCTTGCCCCCTCCCCCATCCGCCGTACCTCCATACTGGAGTACTCCGTAGTAGAGTACTCCGGTAAGGACTAGAGTCAAGAGGAGCGATGCGAGACCTGACCACGACCTCCTACGCCATCCTTGGGTTGCTGTCGCTCCAGCCGTGGTCGGCCTACGAGCTGGCCAAGCAGATGAAGCGCAGTCTCCGCTTCTGCTGGCCGCGAGCCGAAAGCGCCGTCTACGCGGAGCCCAAGAACCTGGTAGCCCACGGGCTAGCCACCGCGAGCCGTCAGCGCCGTGGTGTGCGGAGCCGCACCGTCTACACGATCACGCCCGAAGGTCGCGAGGCGTTCCGGCGTTGGTTGGGTGAGCCTTCAGCCCCTCCTGAGCTGCAGTCCGAGGCCTTGGTACGCGTGGTGTTCGCCGAACAAGGAACGAAGGAAGATCTCCTGGCCGCCCTGCGGTCGCTCCAAGACCACGCGCGCCAGCTCCAGCGCGCCATGGCCGAGCGGGCGCTGGAGTACCTCGAGAGCGGCGGGCCGTTCCCTGAGCGCCTCCATGTGATCGGGATGGCCGGGAAGTTCGTGGTCGACTACAGCCGAATGCTCGACGATTGGGCTCGCTGGGCGGAGCAGCAGCTAGAGAGGTGGCCGGAGTTCGGGCCCCTTCCCCCTGAGACGGCGACCGACGAGTTCAGGGCTGTGCTGGACACTGACTTGGACTTCGCCCGACAGGTGCTCGGCGGCTCCGGCTGACGCAGTATCGGCGGTAGCGGCTCGCGAACCGGAACCACTCAAAGGTGACGACCTCGGCGGGTGACGCTGAGCTCACCGTCGGTGCTCTTGTCGCCACCGTCTACCTCGGCCGTCGTCAGGTGTATCGAGGAGCCGCGTGAAGGTCTCAGGCGGGTTCGAAAGCTGTCGCATCCACTCCGCCCAGGCCAGGGTGTACGTTCCGCTTTCGAACTCCGAAGTCGCAAGGACCAGCAACGCATGGCGGCGCCCGCACGGGTTGCACCGGCACGCGCCTCCCCGTAGTCATGCGAGGCTGTGGGTCTGGCGAAGGAGACCCCTCCCATGAGGACTGCGGTAACGGTGGTGGTCGTCAGCCTGCTCCTCGTTCCGGCGGCCTGGGCGCAGACGACGACTACCACGGGAATCCCTACAACCACGACGGTGGACGCCCCGCCGCCGACCCTCCCACCGCCGGACCAGCTTCCTCGGCCACCGGATGCCTTCCTCGGTTCGGCGTCCGGCGAGGTGAGGGGCGAAATCCAGATGTCCTGCTGGAGGGAGCCTCCGTTGTTCGTCTGCAGCGACCGGTTCCAGCCCATTGATCCGGCGGTGTCCCTCACCGTCCAAACCGGTGAGCTGCTGACTCTGCGCTTCGATAGGCCCATCAGCCCGACGAGGGTCACTGTCTTCCGGAGTGACAGGCCGGCTTTCCCGTTTCCGACTGTGAACGCCCTGGAGGTCCCCGCCGCCAATCCCACCCAGTTCAGGGCCGACGTGGCGCCCGGTACGTACTTCCTCTCTGTCAGTACCTTGTGGGAGCAGGGGGATGCCACCTACGTGTTCGAGATCACCGTCGTGGCGTCGACGACCACGACCTGCAACGGCCGCACGCCGACGATCGTCGGGACCGACGCTCGGGACTCGATTTTCGGAACGCCGGGGGTTGACGTCATCTTGGGCCGCGACGGGAACGATGTCATCTTGGGGCTCGGCGGCGATGACGTCATCTGCGGAGGAGAAGGCGCGGATGCACTCCTCGGTGGCGATGGAAACGACCGCCTTGTCGGTGAAGCGGGCGACGACGGTCTCGTCGGCGGGAACGGCGACGACGCCATCCTCGGCGGCCCGGGCAGGGACCGGCTCGCAGGGGACGCGGGCGCCGACTCACTCGACGGAGGTGGTGACCGCGACATTTGCGTGGGTGGCCTTGGCATCGACACCGGATCTGCGTGTGAGGCGACCGTCGGCGTCCCATGACGGACCACCGCGTCAGCGTTGGCCGTCCTGTCGCCCCGCCACCTCGTTGATGAGCCGCCTGAAGCCGTCGGGCGGGTTCGAAAGCTGACGCATCCACTCCGCTCCACCGGACCAGCCCCTGCGGCGCAAGAACGCAGGTTGGGGGCTGTCGCGCTGCTTTTCGGCCTGTGAGCGGGGCGGGAACCAGGGTGGCGGGAACTCAGGATCGGACGAAGGTGATCCGGATGGAGCCGTTCGTACACTCGTAGAAGCCCTGGGGAATTGGGTCCTCCTCGTGGCGGGTGAGCACGCACTGGAAGCCGTCGAGCTCGGTACGAGCCGGTCCGTTGGCGGAAACCATCGGCCCGAGCCGGCGGACGAACGTCTCCGCCTTGTCGCACGGCAAGCCGGTGGCGACGATGCTGCTCGCGGCGTCCTCCGACTGGGGCGAGAACGCCACGTTCCGGCACTTCGCGGACGGCAGCGGGCTGCCGGTCACTTCGAACTTGCCGACGGTACAGGCAGTGCACGCGTAGACGATCCTGTACGAGCCGGCGACCACGGCGGCGTCACCCACGTCGCTCTGGCGGCACTCGCCTCGAGCCGGAACGGTGAAGTGGCCAGAGAGGTGCCCGTCGGCCGTCACCCGGACCGAGTGCTGCGCCGATGCGTACAGCGCGCAGTCACCCACGTCTCCGGACAGCCACAGTGAGGCGCCCGCCGCCTTCCAGTGTGCGTCCGTGAAGCCGAAGCCCTCGATGTGGACGGTGTCACCGATCCTTCCGCGCGCCGGCGAGGCGGTCACCTGGGGGACGCCGTCGACGACTCGCGGCTCGCGGGGACGAGTGGTCGGGGATCGAGGGGGTGTCGTCTGGTTGACGGGTGTCGCGGTCGTCGTCGTGACGTCACCGACCGTCGTCGGCGCCGTGGGCAGCGTCGGCACCGGCGACGAGGCGTCACGGCCGGTCGAGCAGGCGCCGAGCACGAGCAGCCCGGCCGCGGCGGCGACCACTCTCGCGACACGACTCGTCTGGCATCGGGACAATGGGTCACGTCTTGTCACGTCGTAGAGAGCTCGTCCGGGCCCGGCGTGATACGCGTGGCGAGACGGACGTCCTCGAGCACGAATATTCCGGAAATTGGAAATCAAGTTGCATGCCCGCGTTGTCGATACATGTACAGAGGGGCGTCGAACGCGAGGTGTGGCCATGTCACGGGTTCGTAGGATGCTGATCGGGGTCCTCGGCCACGGGCTGGCGATCGCCATCGGCCTCTCGGCGGCGTTCCTCGCGCTGCTGGCCCTCACCTCACCGGTCGTGGCCGCGGCGGTGACTGTCCCCGCCAGCATCGCCGTCGGCGTTGCCCGGGCTCGCCGTGTGCCGCTGGCCACGCCTCACTGCCTCACGCCCCCGACCTTTGGGGCCAGCGCGGTGACCAACGCGCCGAGGGCGGCGACGGTCGTCTCCAGCCGCCGCGCCTCGTCGGCGGCGTGATCCAGACGTTTGGCCGTCTCCGTGGCGGGGCACCTTCGCGCCCAGCCGGTCTGCGTCGACCGGCGTCAAAGGAGCCATCGTGATCGGATTCATCCTCGGACTCATCATCGTCGGCCTCATCGCCGGCGCACTGGCCCGCCTGCTGGTGCCGGGGCGAGACCCCATGGGCATCGGCGCCACGATCCTCCTCGGGATCGTCGGGTCGTTCATCGGCGGGTTTCTGGCCGACGTGCTCTTCCGCAACGACGCCGAGGACCTCGGGCTGCACCCGGTCGGCATCCTCGGGTCGGTCGTCGGTGCGGTGATCGCCCTGCTCATCTACAGGGCCGTCACCCGCCGCGCCCGGGTCTGAACCCGAGCGGGCGACCGGGCGCAGCGGACTGCCAGGCGGTACCGCGACCCCTGCTCCACGCCGACGCGCCATCCTGACGGCGATGGCCCAGCAGCCGTACGCGCCAGCCGGCTCCTGGTACCAGCCGGCGGACCTCCCCCCGGCCAACTGGTACCCCGACCCGTCGGGAGCCGCCGAGCTTCGCTACTGGGACGGCCGGAGCTGGACCTCGACGGTGTCGGTGGGCGGACAGGTCCACGAACGGCCCATGCCGCCCCCGCCACCGCATCCCTACGTCCCCCCGGCGCCGCCGTCCGAGCCCCGACCCGAGCCCCAGCCTCGACTACCCGGACGGGCGGCGGTGACCGCCCTGATCGGGTTCGTGGCCGGGCTGGCCGCCTCGATCGTCCTCAGCCTGCTGGGGGCGGTGCTCGGGCTGCCGGAGATCGTGCGTCTGGTCGTCAGCCAGGCGGGGCTCTGGAGCGGGCTGCTGGGAGCCTGCGTGGTGGTCAGTCGGCGCTTCGGAACCGGCCACGTGGCCCGGGACTTCGGGCTGGTCGTGGCGTGGAGCGACCTCGGGTGGGGGCTGCTCATGGCGATCGCCGGCCGCATGGCGGTGGCCATCGCCGTCCTCCCCTTCTTGCCCTTCCCGCGCCTGGTCGGGGGCGACGAAGAGGCGTTCCGCTTCTTCAATACCGACACCGCCAGCTTCATCGTCGTGGCGGTCCTCGCCCTCGTGGGAGCGCCGATCGTGGAGGAGCTGTTCTTCCGGGGCGTGCTGCAGGGCGCGTTCCTGGACCGGCTGGGGACGGTCTGGGCCATCGGCCTGTCGTCGGTGCTGTTCGGCCTGGCCCACTTCAACCCGATCCTGGGCCTGGCCAACGTGTCGCTGATCGCCGCCATCACCGCCGCCGGCATCGTCTTCGGCATCACCGTCCGGCTGCGCCGGCTCGGATCGTCGGTGTTCGCCCACTCCTTCTTCAACATGGTGGCGGTCGGAGTGGCCGCCGCCGCCCGCTGACGCCACTCGCTCGCCGGGCGCTACCAGCGTCGGCTCGGGCTCAGGCGGCGCGATGCCCTCCTCCACCCTTCGCCGCCGACCGGTGACGATGGCGACCATCGCCCCGACGAACACGACGACGCTCACCCAGTCGTTGACCCGCAGGCCCAGGATGCGGTTGGCGGGGTCGACCCGCAGCAGCTCGATCCAGAAGCGGCCGAACGTGTAGGCGGCCACATAGACGGCGAACAACCGGCCGGGGCGCAGCCTGGCCCGGCGCTCGACGGCCAGGACGATGGCCACCACGACGAGGTTCCACAACGACTCGTAGAGGAACGTGGGATGGAAGGTCGCCTCGTCGGCGAACTGCCGGGGGCGGTTCTCCGCGTCGATGCGCAGCCCCCAGGGCAGGGAGGTGGGCCGGCCGAACAGCTCCTGGTTGAACCAGTTCCCCCAGCGGCCGATCGCCTGGGCGAGGGGGATGGCGGGGGCGGCGGCGTCGAGGAGCGCCGACGTGTCCATGCCCCACCGCCGGGCGACCCACACCCCGACCACCGCGCCGGCGGCCACGCCTCCCCAGATGCCCAGCCCTCCGTCCCAGATGCGGAGAGCGCCGAGGGGGTCGTCGGTGTACAGCTGGTAGTCGGTGATGACGTGGTAGAGGCGGGCGCCGACCAACCCGGCGGGGACGGCCCACACCGCCAGGTCGCCGATCTGCCTCGGATTGCCGCCACGCGCCGCCCACCGGCGCCGGGCCACCCAGATGGCGACGAGGACGCCCGCCAGGATGCACAGCGCGTAGGCCCGCACCGGAACCGGACCGATGTTGACGACGCCCCGCGACGGGCTGGGGATGTCGGCAAGGAGCATGGCCACGCTCACGGGCGACGGCCCGCGGCCGACGACCGGAGCGTTGCCACGGCCAACGGTACCCTCGTACCGAGGTGAGATCGGGCATCGGTCACGGATGGCACGGGGCGCTGTCGCGCGACCCGGATCTCACGAAGGGGGCCTCCGTCGACCGGGCGACCGTGCGCCGGATCTGGACGTTCGCCCGCCGCTACCGCTGGAAGCTGGTGGTGTTCGTCGCCACGATCCTTGCCGCCGCGGTGGTCGCGATCCTCCCCCCGCTCGTCTTCCGCAGCATCATCGACCACCACGCCGTGCCCGGCCGCCTGCAAGGGCTCGACCGCCTGGCCCTCCTCGCCCTGGGCCTGGCGTTCCTCGAGGCCGGGCTCAACGTCGCCCAGCGTTGGTGGGCCGCCCACATCGGCGAGAGCCTCATCTTCGACCTGCGCTCCGCCCTCTACGACCACGTGCAGCGGATGCCCCTCGCCTTCTTCACCCGCACCCAGACCGGCGCGCTCATCAGCCGGATGAACAACGACGTCATCGGGGCGCAGCAGGCGTTCACGGGCACGCTCGGGAGCGTGGTGCAGAACGCCTTCACCGTCGCCGTCACCCTCGCCGTGATGATCAGCCTCGAATGGCGCCTGACCCTGCTGGCGCTGGCCGTGGTACCGGCCTTCATGATCCCGGCCAAGCGGGTCGGGCGGCGGATGCAACGCCTCACCAAGCGGTCGTTCGAGCTGTCGGCCGACATGAACGCCACCATGACCGAGCGGTTCAACGTGTCCGGCGCCCTGCTCGTGAAGCTGTTCGGTCATCCCCGCAGGGAGTCGGCCGAGTTCGCCGACAAGGCGGGCAAGGTCCGTGACATCGGGGTGCGCACCGCGTTCCTCGGACGGGTCTTCTTCGCCGCCCTCGGCCTCCTGGCCGCCGTCGGCACGGTGGCCGTCTACTGGCTTGGCACCCGGCTGGTGATCTCCGGAGCCATCAGCCTCGGGACCCTCACCGCCCTGGCCGTCTACGTGGCCCGGGTGTACTCGCCGCTCACCCTTCTCACCAACGCCCAGGTCGACGTCATGACCGCCCTCGTCTCCTTCGAGCGGGTCTTCGAGGTGCTCGATGCCCCTCGCCTCATCGACGAGGCCCGGGGGGCGATCGACCTGGCCGACCCGAGGGGCGAGATCGAGGTCGACGACGTGTGGTTCCGCTATCCCGCCCCGGCCACGGTGTCCCTGGCGTCGCTCGAGGGCGATGCCGCCGTCGGTCCGCTGTCCGAGGAGCCGTCGGCGATGATCCTCAAGGGCGTCTCCTTCCGGGTCGAGCCGGGTCAGATGGTGGCCCTGGTCGGACCGACGGGCGCGGGCAAGACCACGCTGTGCAACCTGGTGCCCCGCCTGTACGACGTCACCTCCGGCGCCGTGCGCGTCGACGGCCACGACGTGCGCGAGCTCACCGAGCAGAGCCTCCACGCCGCTATCGGCATGGTCACCCAGGACCCTCACCTGTTCCACGACACCATCGCCCACAACCTCCGCTTCGCCCGGCCCGGGGCGACCGATGCCGAGCTGGTCGAGGCGTGCCGGGCGGCCCGCATCCACGACCTCATCGCCGGTCTGCCCGACGGCTACGACACCGTCGTCGGCGAGCGGGGCTACCGGCTGTCGGGTGGGGAGAAGCAGCGGCTGGCGCTCGCCCGGGTGTTGCTCAAGAGCCCGGCCATCGTCATCCTCGACGAGGCCACCGCCCACCTCGACTCGGAGACCGAGCTGCTCGTGCAGCAGGCGCTGGCCGAGGCCCTCGCCGGGCGCACGTCCCTCGTCATCGCCCACCGCCTGTCGACCGTCCGGGCCGCCGACCACATCCTGGTCCTCGACGACGGGCGCATCGTCGAGCAGGGCACGCACGACGAGCTGCTGGGGGCCGGGGGCCTGTACCGGGAGCTCTACCTCACCCAGTACGCCCGGGCGACCGCACCCCTGACCGTTCCGTTGGCGGCGCCGGTGGGCGAATGAGCGCGGCCCGCGCCGCCCGGGCGCTTCTGGCCGGGTTCGCCGTCGTGGCCGTCGCCGCCTGCGGGTCGCGAGGCGAGGAGCCGCAGACCCTGCGCAACGCGCCCTCGTTCCACAGCGCCGGGCCCGAGGCCCGGGAGGAGATCAACGAGGTGCTCGAGCGGCAGGCCCGGCTGATCGCCAGCGGTGACTGGGAGGAGTACTTCCAGCTCTTCGTCCCCACCGAGCGGGCCCGCTGCTCGCCGGAGCTGTTCGCCCTCTTCGCCGAGCAGATCTACGGGCC
>DATACM010000355.1:0-1693 GCA_036259055.1 Acidimicrobiales bacterium
CGACCACGGCCGCCCGGAGGAGGCCGAGCGCCAACTCCGGCGGGCCGCGGCGGCGCGCTGCCGGGGGCCCGCCGACCTGCGGGCGAGGGCCTGGCATGCGGAGGCGCTCCTGCGCGGCAGCAGCGGCGACCGCCGGGGCGCCGAGACGGCGCTGCGGGCGGGGCTACGAGTGCTGGCCCGCAACCGGGCGTCGCTGGGCGCCACCGAGCTTCGGGTCCACGCGACCGCCCACGTCGCCGAGCTCGACCGTCTCGGCACGCGCCTGGTCCTCGAGTCGGGGAAGGCGCGCCGGGTGCTGGCATGGGCCGAGCGGGTGCGGGCCGACTTCGCCGGCGGGGCACGAGCTCCGCAGCCTCCGGACGACCCCGAGATCGCCGACCGGTTGGCCGAGCTGCGCCATGTCGTCGGCCAGCTGGAGCAGGCGGGGTTTGCCGGCGAGGACCCGGGGCGGCTCCTCCGCCGCCAGGCCGCGCTGGAGGGGGATATCCGCCAGCGGAGCCGCCACGCCGCCGGCCAGCGCCCCGGCCCGGCCGCCGACCGGTCGGGCGCTTCCCGCCGGCCCTCGCTGGCCGAGCTGGGTGCCGTCCTGGGCGGCCGGGCCCTCGTCGAGCTGGTGGCGTGCGACGGGGCGCTGGCGGCGGTGACGCTGGTCGCCGGCCGGGCCCGCCTCCACCACCTCGGCTCGACGGCCGAGGTGACGGCGAGCGTGGAGCGGCTCCGCTTCGCCCTGGCCCGGCTGGCCCGGAGCGGCGGGGCGGGGCCTCGGCAGGCGGCGGTCACCCTCGTGAAGGAGGCGTCGGCCTCGCTCGACCGCATCCTGTTCCAGCCCGTCCGCCGCCGGATCGCCGACCGCCCGCTCGTCCTCGTGCCGACCGCCCGGCTCCACGCCGTCCCGTGGTCGGCCTTGCCGTCGTGCCGGGGTCGACCGGTGGTGGTGTCGCCATCGGCCACCGGCTGGTGGCGCGCCGCGACCTCGGAGGCGCCGTCGGCCCCGGGGGCGCCGGTGCTGGTGGCCGGACCGGGGCTCGAGCAGGCGGGGCCCGAGGTCGCCGACCTGGCTCGGGTGCACCGCCGGGCGTCGACCCTGGAGGGCGCCCGGGCGACGACGGAGGCCTTCCTCGCCGCCGCGGACGGCGTGGACCTCGTCCACGTCGCCGCCCACGGGCGCTTTCGCGCCGACAACCCGCTGCTGTCGTCGCTGCGCCTGGCCGACGGCCCTCTCACGGTGTACGACCTGGAACGCCTCGCTCGGGTTCCTCACCGGCTGGTGCTGTCGGCGTGCGAAGCAGGGCTGTCGGCTGCCCATCCGGGGGACGAGGTCATGGGCTTGGCCGCCTCGCTGCTGGCCCTGGGCAGCCGCACGCTCGTCGCCAGCGTCGTGCCGGTGCGCGACACCGCCACCCGCCCGCTGATGGTGGACCTGCACCGCCGGCTGGCGGCGGGCGCCAGCCCCGCCGAGGCCCTCGCCGACGCCCACGCCACCATCGCCGACGACGACCCCGAGACCCTCTCCGCCGCCGGCTTCGTCTGCCTGGGGTCGGGCTAGCGCCCGACCGCCTTCGGCGGCTGTTCGGGGCATTGGGTCAGGATTCCGGCGCGGAACGAGCCCGTTTCCGGGGCCAGAACCCGGGTGCCGGCGAACGGCAACGACCGATCGAGTCCGCCGCGGGGTCACGTTCGCCGGCAGCCGCGG
>DATACM010000356.1:0-48014 GCA_036259055.1 Acidimicrobiales bacterium
CGTGGACAGGAGACTGGTGTGGAAGGTCGTCGGCGGAGTGAGCGGCGTGGCCGCCGGGGCGGTGACCCGCCTCGCCCTGCGGAAGGGGTGGCGGAGGGTCAAGGGCTCCGACCCTCCCGCCAACCCGGCCGCTCCGGGCACTGGCTGGTCCGAAGCGCTGGGGTGGGCGGCGGCCTCGGGGGTGGCCATGGCGGTCGCCCGGCTGGTGGCGCAGCGAGGGGCCGCCGGCGCCTGGAAGGCACGCACCGGCAGCTACCCCGAGGGCCTCGAGACAGTGACGCCCTAGTTGAGGGAACGGCGGCGCCGGGCGGCCTGGTCGGGCGTCGCGGTCGGGCGGTGGCGTAGCGCCGAGGCGGCGAGGTACAGGTGGTCCAGGGCCGTCTCCAGGGGCTCGTCGTGGGTCGACCCGCCGGGCCCACCGACCAGGGCGTCGAGGACGTCGACCGCGCTCTCGACGTGCTCGAGCACGTACGCCGTCAGCGCCGCCGGGTCGTCGGTGACCTCGTCGGGGTCGCTCTCGGTGGGGTGCTGGGAAGCGAGCAGGGGAACCTCTCAACTGCAGCGTTGAAGGCGGGCGGTCGCCTGGTTTCAGCTTCCTGCCCTTCTTCGGCACGATCGTAGCTGAGGATGAGTAAGTACCGGCTCCCGCCGGAGGTGGATGGGAATAGCCCGCCGGACGTCGTAGGGTGTGCGCGAGGAGCAGCCGGGGCGTCGGGGATCCCCCAGCCTCCCACGCCCCGCTGCTCCTCTCCGACCACCCTCACCCGCAATCCCCTCCCGGCGCCGCTGCGTACAGACAGTCGGGTGTCCGTCGGGCCGGTGGCGGCTGGGGGACGAGCCCGGCGGACGCCCGAGTACGGCGGCCGCATTCACGACCACCTCGGCGAACTGTTCGGCCCGGTGGTCGCTATGGAGCCACCTGGACGAACAGTTCGGTCGAGGGCACCCTCAGTGCCGCCGTCTCGGCGGCGCCGGAGCGAGGTGGCGGCCGTCGAGCAGGTTGAGCTCGACGCCGTTGTCGAAGGCGACCCGGTAGCGGGTCCACGACAGCCCGGTGACCATCACCACCGTGCCGGGCGTGCCCTTGGGGACCCCGGGGAGGTCGTCGGCGGCCTCGACCCGGTCGTCCTCCCCGTAGGTGCGCCCCGCCGCCTCCTCGGCCATCGAGGCGAGAGTCTGCCAACCGGCGGCGGCCCGGCGCCACGGCCGGCCCGCGGGGAACACCGGGCCGGGCCGCAGTGTTTTTTCAATGCCGACGTTTCGTTAGGAGCCCGAATGACCGATCTGGACACTTCGATCCTGCCCTGCCTGCCCCTGTCCACGGGCGTGGTCACGCCCGGGATGGTCGTCACCATGGCCCTCGAGACCGACGAGGCCAGGGTGGCCATCGAGGCGGCAGAGGCCGCCAACGGCCGGCTGCTGCTCGTCCCCCGCATCGAGGACCGCTACGCCCGCGTCGGCACGATCGGCAAGATCGAGGACAGTGGCGAGCTGCCGGGCGGCACCCGGGCGGTCGTCATCCGCGGCCTGGCCCGTGCCGTCATCGGCGCCGGCGTGCCCGGCACCGGTGCCGCCCTGTGGGTGCAGGTGGACCCGGTGGAGGAGCCGCCCGCCACCCCGCGCGCCCACGAGCTGGCCCGCGAGTACCGGGCGGTGGTCGAGAACATCCTCGAGCAGCGCGGCGCCCGCCCCATCGCCGAGGCCCTGCGGGGGATCAACGACCCGAGCGCGGTGGCCGACACCGCCGGCTACTCCCCCGACCTGAGCCTCGAGCAGAAGATCGAGCTGCTGGAGACCATCGACGTCGAGCAGCGCCTCGAGCGGGTGCTGGGCTGGGCGCGCGACGTGCTGGCCGACCTCACCCTGAAGGAGCGGATCCGCCAGGACGTGTCCGAGGGGATGGAGAAGACCCAGCGCGAGTTCCTGCTGCGCCAGCAGCTCGCCGCCATCCGCAAGGAGCTGGGCGAGGGTGCGGACGGCGAGAGCGTGGTCGAGGAGTACCGCCGCAAGCTCGACGAGGCCGGTCTGCCCGAGGCGGCCCGGGCGGCCGTCGAGCGCGAGATCGACCGTCTCGAGCGTACGAACGAGCAGAGCCCCGAGCACGGCTGGATCCGCACCTGGCTCGACACGGTGTTCGAGGTGCCGTGGGCCAAGAGGTCCGAAGACCACCTCGACGTGGCCGACGCCCGGGCCATCCTCGACGCCGACCACAACGGGCTCGACGACGTCAAGGACCGCATCATCGAGTACCTGGCGGTGCGCAAGCTGCGGGCCGACCGAGGCCTGGCTCCCACCGGCGGCCGGGGCTCGGGCGCCATCATCGCCCTGGTGGGGCCTCCGGGCGTGGGCAAGACGTCGCTGGGCGAGTCGGTGGCCCGCGCCCTCGGGCGGTCGTTCGCCCGGGTGTCACTCGGCGGCGTGCGCGACGAGGCGGAGATCCGCGGCCACCGTCGCACCTACGTCGGCGCCCAGCCCGGGCGCATCGTCCGGGCCCTGCGGGAGGCGGGCACCATGAACCCCGTCTTCATGCTCGACGAGGTCGACAAGCTGGGCAGCGACTGGCGCGGCGACCCCTCGTCGGCCCTCCTGGAGGTGCTCGACCCGGCGCAGAACCACACCTTCCGCGACCACTACCTCGAGGTCGACCTAGACCTGTCCGACGTGCTCTTCATCGCCACCGCCAACGTGGCCGACACCATCCCCGCGCCGCTGCTCGACCGCATGGAGGTCATCCCCCTCGACGGGTACACGGAGGACGAGAAGGTGGCGATCGCCACCGACCACCTCCTCGCCCGCCAGCTGGAGCGCAACGGTCTGAGCGCCGACGAGGCGACCGTCACCGAGGCGGCCCTGCGGAGGATCGTCGCCGACTACACCCGCGAGGCGGGCGTACGGAACCTGGAGCGGGAGCTGGGCAAGGTGCTGCGCAAGGTGGCGACCCGTCTGGCCGCCGGGGAGGTGACCGCACCGGTGACCGTCGACGCCGACGACGTGCGCACCTACCTGGGCCGGCCCCGGTTCTTCTTCGAGGCGGCCGACCGCACGGCCGTCCCCGGCGTGGCGACCGGCCTGGCCGTCACCGGGGTGGGCGGCGACGTCCTGTTCATCGAGGCCACCGCCCTGCCCGGGCCGACGGGCGACGGCACCCAGGGCTCGCTGACCCTCACCGGGCAGCTGGGCGACGTCATGAAGGAGTCGGCCGAGATCGCCCTGTCCTACGTCCGCTCGCACGCCGCCGACCTGGGCCTGGCCGAGGACGCCGTCCGCGGCTCGCGGTTCCACGTCCACGTCCCCGCCGGAGCGGTCCCCAAGGACGGCCCGTCGGCGGGCGTGACGATGGTCTCCGCCCTGGCCAGCCTGCTGTCGGGGCGTCCGGTGCGGTCGACGGTCGGGATGACCGGTGAGGTCACCCTGCAGGGACGTGTGCTCCCCATCGGAGGCGTGAAGCAGAAGGTGCTGGCCGCCCACCGGGCCGGTCTGCGGGAGGTCATCCTGCCCGCCCGCAACGGAGCCGACCTCGACGACGTGCCCGAGGCGGTGCGGGAGACGGTCGCCTTCCACCTGGTGGAGGACGTCCGCCAGGTGCTCGACCTGGCCCTCGAGCCGGCGGCCGCGGAGGTTCCGGCCGCCGCCTGACCGGCCAACCGCGGCCGGTGGGTCGTTCAATGCTGGCGCGCCGCCAGCAGGAGGGACGCGAACTGGCCGGCCATGGCCTCGAGGGCGGGCCCGTCGGGGTCGACGGTGACCTGGAGGGCGAGCCCGTTGGCGACGGCGACGAGCAGCGCCGACATCGCGTCCGGGTCGACCCACGGGCCGAGCTCCCCCCGGCCCTGCAGCTCGCCCATCTGGGCGGCCAGCAGACCCCGCAGCTCGGCGAAGAGGCCGGCGACGCCGGCGTGGAGCGGTGGCATGCGGGGCGCCTCCACCAGGGCCTGGAGGAACGCCGGGGCCTGCTCCCGGTGAGCCTCGAAGGTCTCCACGAGGAGCTGGACGGCGGCCAGGGCGCGCGCTGACGGATCGCCGCCGCCCTGGAGCACGGCGAGGGTGGGAGCCAGCCAGCTGCGAAGCGCCTCGAGCAGCGCCTCCCCCACCAGCCGTTCCTTCGAGCCGAAGTGGTAGGTGATGGCGGCGAGGTTGGCGCCCGCCTCGGCGGTGATGTCCCGGGACGTGGTGGCGGCGAGGCCCTTGGTGGCGATGCACGTCCGGGTTGCGTCCACGAGCCGAGCCCTGGTATCAGTCATACGTATGTATGATAGGCCGTCCGAGAGGGTGGACGGGGCCCGCCTCGGGCTCGCCGGCTCGCGGCGGTTCGTCGCGATCGTCGGGGCGCTGGTGGTGGCCGGCGGCGGAGCCCTGGGGTGGCTGCGCTTCGCCGGCTCCGACCCACCGCTGCGGGGCCTGGAGGCGGCGGCGGGTGCGCTGGCGCTGGGAGCGGTCATGGCGGTGCCCGGTGTGCTCGCCCTCCTCAGCCTGGCCGACCGCCCCGCCCTCCTGCTGCCGGCGGGCGTCCTTCTTGTCCCGCTCAGCTTCGTCTCGTTCGCCGGCGTCACCCTGCCCCTGCTCGTCCCGGCGGTCATGTTGCTCGTCGCCTACGGGCGGCGGTCGGTCGGGTGCCGCCGCGCCTATGCGGGCCAGGCGGGGGTCTGCACGGTGGTCGTGCTCGTCCTGGTCGTCGTGGCCTTCGTCGCCCTCTTCGCCCACGACGACCCCCGGTCGTGGTCGACCGCCACCGGAGGCGGTTCCACGAGCGACGTCATCACGGTTGCCGAGTCGGCGGTCTCGCTCGCGCTCTCCGCCGCCGCGGTGGGCTCCGGGTGGTTCCTCGCCCGTCCCTACAGGTAGGTGACGTCGTCGCCCTGGTCGTCGTCGACGACCAGAGCGCAGGTCGGGCACCACCACCTGGCTTCCAGCGGCGTGCCGCACGAGGTGTGGCCGAGGGCCTCGGCGCCGCCGCCCCGGCCCGCCCCCCACTGGGCCAGAAGGCGCAGGACACCGGCCAGCTCACGGCCGGAGGCAGTGAGCTCGTAGACGAACCGCGGTGGGCGCCGGGAGTAGGGCGTGGCCACGACCAGCCCCTCTCGCTCGAGGTGGCGCAGGCGCTGGCTCAGTATGTTGGGTGCCAACCCGGGCAGGCCGCTCAGGAGGTCGTTGAACCGCCCGGGACCGGCGAGGAGGGCGTTGACGACCAGCAACGTCCACCGGTCGCCCACCCGTGCGACCGCCTCCCCCAGCGGGGTGGCGTGCAGGCGCTCGGGCGCCCGGCCGGGATCGTCCATACCGAGCATTGGTGTTGCCCATCTCCGAGGTCGGTAGTAACTTGCAAGTGACAAGTTAGTCCTCGTAGCGAAGGAGCGCACGGTCGATGACACTGCTGGACGAGGTGCAGGCGGCGGTGGCGGCGGTGGCGGAACGAGTGGGACCGGCGGTCGTCGGAGTCGGACAGGGCTGGGGACTGGGGTCGGGGATCGTGGTCGGCGACGGCCTGGTCCTGACCAACGCCCACAACCTCCGGGGCGGTGAGGTCGCCGTCTCCTTCGGCGACGACCGGACCGAAAGGGGTCACGTGGCCGGGGTGGACGTCGACGGCGACCTGGCCGTCGTCTCGGTCGACACCACCGGCGTGACGCCGCTCGAGTGGGCCGACGGCGACCTGCCCGGCGTCGGCGGGGTGGTGTTCGCCGCCGCCAACCCCGGCGGGCGGGGGCTGCGGGTCACGGTCGGGCTGGTCTCGGCCGTCGGCCGGGCGTTCCGCGGACCGCGGGGGCGGCGGGTCACCGGCTCGCTCGAGCACACCGCGCCGCTGGTGCGGGGCTCGTCGGGCGGGCCCATCGTCGACCGGGAGGGCCGCCTCCTCGGCATCAACACCAACCGGTTGGGCGAGGGCTTCTACGCCGCCATCCCCGCCGACGCTCAGCTGCGCGCCCGGTTCGAGGCGCTGGCCCGGGGTGAGTCGGCTTCCCGCCGCCACCTCGGCGTCGGCCTGGTGCCCGGCCGGGCCGCCCGCCACCTCCGCCGGTCGGTGGGCCTGCCCGATCGCGACGGCGTGCTGGTGCGGGAGGTGCAGGAGGACTCTCCCGCCGCCCGAGCCGGCATCCGCCGGGGCGACCTGATCGTGGAAGCCGCGGGGCGGGCGGTCACGGGGATCGACGATCTGTACACCGCCCTCGACGGGCTCGACGACGGCCAGTCCCTGGCCCTGGGCATCGTCCGGGGCGCCGAGGAGCTGTCGCTGAGCGTGACCTTCGGCGACACCCGAGAGGAAGGATCGGTCTGACCATGACCGGCGCCACCGTCGACGGCCGGCTGCCGCCGCCCCCGGCGCCCGACCAGCCGGAGCAGCCGCTCGACGCCTACTCCCGCGTCGTGACCAGCGTGGCCAAGGCGCTCCTGCCCTCGGTGGCCAGCCTCCGGGTGATGACACCCGTGCCGGGCGGGCGCCGGCCCCGCGGCGCAGGGTCGGGGGTGGTGGTCACGCCCGACGGGTTCCTGCTCACCTCGGCCCACGTCGTCGACCGCTCGACCGGGGGGGTGGCCACCTTCGCCGACGGGCGGGAGGTCGACTTCGAGGTGGTGGGCAGCGACCCCCTGTCCGACCTGGCGGTCATCCGAGCGGCCGGCGCCGATGCCCCGGCGGCGACGCTCGGCGACGCCGACGGGCTCCAGGTCGGGCAGCTGGTGGTCGCCATCGGCAACCCCCTGGGGTTCGCCGGCTCGGTGAGCGCCGGCGTGGTGAGCGCCCTGGGCCGGTCCTTCGCGGCGGGCGCCGGCCGCAGCGGCCGCCTGGTGGAGAACGTCATCCAGACCGACGCCGCCCTCCACCCCGGCAACTCGGGCGGTGCCCTGGCCGACGGCACCGGGCGAGTGGTGGGCGTCAACACCGCCGTGGTCGGCCCCGGCATCGGCCAGGGCCTCGGGCTGGCGGTGCCCGTCAACGCCACCACCCGGGGGATCGTCGCCGCCCTCATGCAGGAGGGCCGCGTGCGGCGGGCCTACCTGGGCATCGCCGGCGGCTCCCGCCCGCTGCCTCCCAGGGCGGCGCGGGCCACCGGGCGGGAGCGGGGGATCGAGGTCCTGACGGTCGTCGCCGGCAGCCCGGCCGCCGCCGCCGGCCTGCGCCCCGAGGACCTCATCCTCGAGGTCGACGGAATCGGCGTCGCCGACGTGGGCGACCTCCAGCGCCTGATGACCAGCGACCGCATCGGCCGCCCGGTCACCGTCACCGTCTTCCGGCGGGGTCGGGTGGAGAACGTGGAAGCGCGGCCCACCGAGCTGGCCTCCTGAGCAAACCGCGAACTGGCGGTGGTTGTGCAGCGATTCCGCTACATATCCACCGCCGGTCCGAGGGGTTCGCGTCGCCGGGGACCCCGACGTCGTGCCAGCCGGCGGAGCCGCCCGCCTAACCCAGGGCGACGGCGGTCACCCGGGGCAGCCCCTCGGCCAAGGTCTCCCACGTGCGCCCGGCGTCGGAGGACGCGTACAGCGTGCCCCCAGGGGCGGCGAAGACCACGCGGCCGCCCGCCGCAGCAAGCGTGCCGGTGTCGATGTTGCCGCTCAGCCACTCGGGCAGCCCCGCCTGGCAGCGCTCGAACGGGCCCTGCCCACCCGCCCGGCGGTAGACCGCCGACCGCTCGCCACCCGGTCCCGTCGACGCCGACACCAGCACGTCGTCACCGGCGACGGCGACGGCCCGGAGGTACGTGGCGTGCAGCCCGTCGGTGACCATGTCCCAGCTGTCGCCCCCGTCGGCGCTGGTGGCCAGGCCGTAGGCGCTGGGAGCCAGCACCGACCCGTTCACGGCCAGCACCTGGTGGACGTCGGTGTCGATGTCGATGGTCGGCTCCCACGTCTCCCCGGCGTCGGACGAGCGCACGATGCCGCCGACGTGGACGTTGGCGTAGATCGTGCCGTCGGCGCCCACCGACAGCGAGCGGGTGTCGGGCGGGCCGCCCCACGGCGTGTACCAGCCGTCCCTGCCTTCGGTCTTCTCGAAGCCCGGCACCGGCTCGGCCCGACCGTCGCGCACCCGCAGCAGGTGCGCCTCGGCCGTGCCGACCAGGACGTCGTCGCCGGCGGCGACCAGGCACCGGGCAGGGGGCCCCTCGTCGAACGAGGCCACCTGGTCCCAGGGCCCGTCGGCCTCTCCGGCCCACAGGAACCTGTCGCCCAGCAACGCCAACCAGCCCCGGCGGTCCGGCGCCGGGGCGAGGGCGGTCACCCTGCCGCCGGCGAGCTCGACGGGGCGGTGCTCGCCCAGGCGCATCAGGCCCTCGGTGGTGCCGACGAGGACCGTAGGACGAGCGCTCATCGCCGGGTCTCCCAGATGAGGACCTCGGCGCCTCGCTTCGCGTCAGCAACCAGCCGGGCGCTGCCGGCAGCGGTGAGGCGGGCGGCGTCGCCTTCGTACAGACGCCCGGCGCCCGCCAGCTCGGCCGCGCCGCGTGCCACGAACAGATGGACCCACCGGGCGTCGGGGACGCTCACCTGCTCACCCGGCCGCAGCCGCCCGCCCCAGAGGACGGCGTCGCGCTGGCGGATGGCGATGGCCGTGTCGTGGCCGCGGCCGGACGCGACCGGCACCAGGCCGCCTCTGTCGATCTCGGCGTTGATGTCGAGCTGCTCGTAGCTGGGGTCGACCCGCTCGGTGTCGGGCAGCACCCACATCTGCACGAAGTGGACGTCGGCGTCTCCCCGGGGGTTCATCTCCGAGTGCCAGATCCCGGTCCCGGCGCTCATGCGCTGGGCCAGGCCGGGGTAGATCACGCCCTTGTTGCCGACCGAGTCCTTGTGCTCCAGCTCGCCGTCGAGCACCCAGGTGACGATCTCCATGTCGCGGTGGGGATGGGTGTCGAAACCCGTCCCCGCCCGCACGACGTCGTCGTTGTTCACGAGGAGCAGCCCGTGATGGGTGTTGGCCGCGTCGCGATGATGGCCGAAGCTGAAGCTGTGCCGGGAGTCGAGCCAGGGAAGGCGCGTGTGGAAGCGGGTGTCCGCTCGGCGGACGTCGATGGTGGCCGTCGCAGTAGTCATCTCGTCGCGCACAACGCCCATGTCTCGCTGGCATTCCCGGCGGGCGCCGGCCGGCCGTGAACGGCGTCTACCGCTGGCTGCGCTCGTCGGTGGGAAAGGTCGGCCGGCTGACGCTCCCCGGGGTGCGCCAGGTGCACGCCCAGGTGGCGGTGTACGCCAAGGCGTGGGAGGAGGCCAACGCCCTCGCTCTCTCGGGTCAGGGGCCGCTCTGGGTGGTGCTCGGCGACTCGACCGCTCAGGGGATCGGCGCACCCTCCTACGACCAGGGCTACGTCGGGCAGCTGCGGAGGATGCTCGACGAGCACTCGTCCCGTCCCTGGCGGGTGCTCAACTTCTCCCGCTCGGGGGCCCGTGCCGCCGACGTCGTGAACGTTCAGCTGCCGCGGCTCGAGGAGCTGGACACGACACCCGACCTGGTGACCTGCGCCATCGGCGCCAACGACATGGTGCCCACGCCGCTGCCCCAGGTCCTCGACTCGATAAGGGAGATCATCCGCCGGCTCCCCCGCGGCTCGATCATCGCCACGATCCCTCAGGGCCTCCGGTCCAGCCGGGCGACGGTCGTCAACGAGATGATCCGCGACGAGGCACCCGCCGCCGGGCTGGTGGTGGCCGACGTGTGGGCGCACACCGGGCCACCGTGGCACGGGAAGCTGGCCGAGGACGGCTTCCACCCCGGGTTGGCCGGCTACGCCGAGTGGGCCAAGGCGTTCGCCGAGGCCCTCACCCAGGTGCCGCCCCGGCGGGACAGCGGCTGACGCCCGTCCCGGTCAGACGCGGGCGACGTTGCCCTGGATGTCGACCACCCGGACGGTGGCGGAGTGGAAGCCGTCCTTGTCGTTGACGCTGCACTCGATGGTGGTGCCCACCTCGGCCAGCCGGACCTTGCCCGGCCCGCACTCGACCCGGGCGCTCTGGTCGCCCCACGTGCGCTTCACCACGTCGAGCACCTTGGCCAGGGAGACGACCGCCTTGGTGAGCTCGAACTCGTACTCGGCCGTCTTGGCGTCGCGGTCGACGTCGGTGATGGTGACGGTGTAGGGCGCCGGGAGCCCCTCCACCAGGACGCTGCACCCGAACGTCGCGCCCTTGCGCAGCTCGGCGCGGGTCGCGCACCTGGCCTCCCCCACGTTCAGGTCGGGCGTGGCCTGCTTCTGGCGGGCGACCAGCTGCTGCTCGGCCTGGGTCGTGTCGAGCGCCCCCTCGGTCGTGCGCGTCTCGTCCGAGCTCTCGGTGCCGTCGACCGTGTCGTTGCCACACGCCGCCGCAAGGGTCACCAACAGCCCGAGGACGACCGCGGCCGCACGTCTGGTCACAAGCCCCCCCTTTCGCACTTGGGTGACGAAAACCGCGCTCTTTGGCGCTCTCAGCGTGCCAGAACGCCGCCTCAGAGCTGGACCGACTTGGTCTCGAGGTACTCCTCCAGACCGTGACGGCCGAGCTCCCGCCCGAGCCCCGACTGCTTGTAGCCTCCGAAGGGGGCGAGGTGGTTGTACCCGCCGCCGTTGACGTCGACCTGGCCGGTGCGCAGCCGCCGGGCCACCGCCAACGCCCGCTCCCGGCTCCCGGAGAACACCGCCCCGTGCAGCCCGTAGATCGTGCCGTTGGCGATCCTCACCGCCTCGTCCTCGTCGTCGTAGGGGATCACGGACAGCACCGGTCCGAAGATCTCCTCCTGGGCGATGGTCATGTCCGGCTTCACGTCGGCGAAGACGGTCGGCTGCACGTAGTAGCCGCGATCGAGCCCGGCGGGCGGCTCCGGTCCACCGGCGACGAGGGTGGCGCCCTCCTCGATCCCCTTGCGGATGTAGGCCCGCACCCGCTCCTGCTGGACCTTGCTCGCCACCGGCCCGAGCCGGGCGTCGGCCAGTGGATCGCCAGGGACGAACTCCTCCGCCACCTTGGCGGCGATGGCGACGGCCTCGTCGTGGCGGCTCCGGGGCACGAGCAGCCGGGTCCACGAGAGGCACGTCTGGCCGGCGTTGAGGTAGCACTGGCTCACCGTGGCCCGCACCGCCTCTTCGAGGTCGGCGTCGTCGAGCACCAGGGAGGGCGACTTGCCTCCCAGCTCGAGGGTGACCCGCTTGACCGTGGCCGCCGCCGCCGCGGCCACGGATCGCCCGGCCGGCGTGGAGCCGGTGAACGACACCATGTCGACCGCCGGATGGGAGATCAGCATGGTGCCCACCTCCGACCCGTAGCCGCTCACCACGTTGAGCACGCCGGCCGGAAGCCCGATCTCGGACGCCACGTCGGCCAGCACGAAGGCGGACAGGGGCGCGATCTCCGAGGGCTTGGCCACGACCGTGCACCCGGCGGCGAGCGCCGGCCCGACCTTGCAGGCCAGTTGGTACAGGGGGTAGTTGCACGGCGTGATGGCGGCCACCACCCCCACCGGCTCGCGGACGACCAGCGACCCGCCGACCTTCTCCTCGAACGGGTGGTCGAGGACGAGATCGGCGAAGGAGCTCACCACCAACGCCGGGGCGATCGCCTGGATCAGCTTCGCCATGGAGACGGGCATGCCCACCTCCCGGGCGACGAGCGTCCCGATCTCGTCCGACCGGGCGACCAGCCCCTCGTGGAGGCGCCGCAGCCACCCGGCACGGTCCCCGACGGGTGTGGCCGCCCACCCCTCGAAAGCGGCGCGGGCGGCGGCCACCGCCCGGTCGGCGTCGGCCGGGGTCCCCCTCGGCACCCGGCCCAGGATCTCCTCGGTGGCCGGCTCGACCACGTCGATCGCCTCGCCACCGGCCGGCGGCACCCACTCGCCGCCGATGTAGAGCCTCTCGCGGACGTGCACGCCTCAAGCCTGCTCTGCTCGGGACCGGCGTGCCAGCGGGCCGGACCCGAGCGGAGGCGTCGCTACGTCGTGGCGTCGTGCACGTGGAAGTTCCCCTGGTCGATCGGGAACTGGTGGCTGGCCAAGTTCGGGCAGACCTGCGGAGGGGCCGGCCGGAAGGTGAAGTTGTAGCTGTCGGGCGCGCCGTTGTCGTCGTTGTCGCGGACGTCGATCAGCACACCGGTCCCGGGAGCGGGATTGGGGAGCACGCCTCCGGGCTCGACGGGCTGGTTCTTCGTGACCTCACCGCCACGATCGCCTTGTTGCCGCTGACGAAGAGACACGTCACCTTGCCCGAGAAGTCGAGCGGGAGCCGGAAGAACGTCTGGCGCACGAAGAAGCTGCCGTTGGCGGTCCCATCGGGATCGCCCTGCGCGTTCACGTGCACGAACGTTCCGAACTGCTCGATCTTCCCCGACCCTGCCACCGAGTCGTGCTTCGGACCCTGCCCCTGGCTGTGGGCGGCGCCGGCGCCCGACGGCACCGCCACCACGGCCAGTGCCGCGACCATGACACTAAAGAGAAACCGCCTCATCGCCCCTCCCGTCGATCGTCGTGGACCGCCGGTCGCGAGCACCTAGGGATGCCCGCCGCGCGACCGAGGAGGCTTTGTAACACCGCTAGTGATGCGAAGGCAATAGGTGCGATCGGAACTCATCGCGCGGACGAACGGGTGGACGCGGTGCGGGCGGGTCCGCCCCCTGACCCTCAGGTCTGGTGGCGCGGGCACGACCAGGTCGTGCGCCCGCCGACGGTGCGCCGCACGAGCGGCGTGCCGTCCTTCGGGCAGACGCCGCCTGCCCGCCGCTCGGCCATGAGCTCGCCCATGTGCGAGCCGCCACGGGCGAGCAGGTCGGCGAGGGTGGCGCGCAGGTGCCGGTGGAGGCGCCGCCTTTCGGCCGGGGTGAGGGAGCCGGCGGGACGGGCGGGGTCGAGTCCCGCCCGCCACAGGATCTCGTCGGCCGCCAAGTTGCCCACGCCGGCCAGGTGCGACTGGTCCATCAGGCGGGCCTTGAGCGGCGCGTGGCTGGTCGCGAGGACGCGGGCCAGGGCGCGGGGCGGCAGGGTCAGGGCGTCGGGTCCGAGACGAGCCTCGTCGGGCTCGAGCTCCACCCCTCCGAGCCGGCGGGGATCGCGCATGCGCAGGTCCCCGCCGCCCACGAAGGTCAGGGCGAAGCGGTCCCACACCTCCAGCTCACGGTTGCTGGCGTAGACGAGCTCGTCGAGGGCGGCGGCGCCGTCGACGAGGAGGCGCCCGCTCATGCCGAAACGCAGGCCGAGCACCGGCCCGGCCCCGTCGTCGGTGTCGAGGAGGAGGAGCTTGCCGGTGCGGCGCACGCCGGTGACCCGGCGTCCCTCGAGGGCGGCTCGGGCGGCCGCCGCCGTCAGCCCCCGCTTGAGGTACCAGGCGTCGGGCGCCACCACCTCGGCCACCCGCCGTCCCACGACCCGCTCGGCCAGCCGCCGGTAGACCTCCACCTCGGCCAGCTCGGGCAGGGTTCACTCCTTCTCTGGGCGGGGCACTCCTCAGCCGAATGTAGGGCCACCGGGACGATCTGATCGGCGAAGTGGCTCTCCAGCGACCACTTGGACGATCAGTTCGGTTGAGCGGCTACGGCACTGCCGTCGGCTCGAGCGACGGGAGACGACCAGGGGCCGCTTACAGTGGGCCCCGATGGCACGGGAGGTCCTCCACTGGGCGCACCTGTTCGACGAGGTGGTGACGTCCGGCCTGTGCACCGGCTGCGCCGGCTGCGTCGTGGCGTGCCCCCACGACGTGCTGAGCTACGACGACACCGGAGGCGTGTACAAGCCCTTCCACATCGAGGAGGAGGGCGGCCCCGGGGGGTGCATCCACGGCGACAAGGGATGCACGTCCTGCACCCGCGCCTGCCCCCGCTTCCGCTCGTGGGAGCCGGAGATCGACACCCACCTGTTCGGGCGGCCCCGCCGGCCCGACGAGGTGGACGGCATCTCCAAGGACATCATCCTCGCCCGGGCCGCCGACCCCGAGATCCTGGAGCGTGGCCAGGACGGCGGGCTGGTCTCCGCCATCCTCCTGTGGGCCCTCGAGCACGGCTACATCGACGCCGCCCTCGTGTCCTACCTCGAGGGCGACGGCAGCACCTGGAAGGCGATCCCGGGCGTCGCCCGCACCCGCGACGAGATCCTGGCCGCCGCCGGCAGCCGCTACACCTACTCGGCCAACACCATGGCCTACGCCGAGGCGGTGGAGAAGGGGGCGGAGAAGCTGGCCCTGGTGGGCATGAGCTGCCAGTCGTCGGTGCCCCCCGTGATGACGTTGCGCAAGGCGGGCAAGCCGGCCCGGCGCTTCGTCCTCAACATCGGGCTCCTGTGCTCGAAGACGTTCGACGACGCCATCTTCAGCGAGCTGCTCGAGGCCAAGTACGGCCTGCGCAAGCAGGACATGGTGAAGATGAACGTCAAGGGCGTGCTCCAGATCTGGATGCGCGACGGCAGCTACCACGAGGTGCCGCTCAAGGAGTGCCACGCCTGGACCCGCGAGGGCTGCAAGATGTGCCCCGACTTCGCCGCCGAGCACGCCGACATCTCCACGGGTGGGATCGGCGCCTTCGGCGACTGGACGCTGACGATCGTCCGCACCGACCTCGGCCGGGAGATCGTCATCAAGATGCTCGAGGACGGGACGATCGAGGGCCGCCCCGGCGACGACGACCCGGGCGCCATCGCCCTGCTGCGCAAGCTCTCGACCCGCCAGCGGAAGCGCTGGCCGGAGACGGCGGTCGACGCCCCCCGCCTCGCACCCCCGCCGCCGCCCAAGGCACCCGAGCCGGCGGCCACCTGACCTGCCCGACGGGCTCGTCCGAGACGCCCTGACCCTCGTGGTCGGCCTGGCCACGGGCATGCTGTCCGGCGCCTTCGGCGTGGGCGGGGCGGTCATCTCCACGCCCGGCATCCGCATCCTGGGCGCCTCCGCCTTCGAGGCGGTCGGAACCACCCTGCCCGCCATCATCCCGAGCGCGGCGGTGGGCACCGCCCGCTACGCCCGTGAGGGACTCGTGGACTGGCCGATCGTCGGGGCGACCGCGCCCGTGGGCGCGGTCACCGCAGTGGCGGCGTCGTACGCGTCTCACGCCGTCCCCGGTGAGGGCCACCTGCTGATGGTGCTGACCGCGGCCATCCTCGGCTACACCGCCTGGCGCATGGCCCGCAACGACGAGGCGTCGGCCGAGGACCACGAGGACGGGGAACGGGCGACGTCCGGCGACCGTCGCTCGCTGCCCGGGGCGGCGGGGGTGGGCGCCGTGGCCGGTGCTCTGTCGGGGCTGTTGGGCGTGGGCGGAGGGGTCGTGCTCGTCCCCGGGTTCAGCGAGCTGCTACGCCTCCCCCTCAAGACCGCCATCGCCACCTCGCTCGCCTGCGTCGGCATCCTGGCCGTGCCCAGCACCGTCGCCCACACCCTCCTCGGCGACATCGACTGGCGGATGGCCCTCCTCCTCGCCGTCGCCGTCGTCCCCGGGTCCCGCCTCGGCGCCGTCCTCTCCATCCGGGCCACCGACCGCCGCCTGCGCCTGGCGGTCGCCGGGTTCCTGGGCGCCATCGCCGTCGCCTACGGGATCGGCGAGATCAGCGCCGCCCTGCGATGAGCTCGCGGGCCCGGGAGAACACGGCGTCGAAGGCGGGCTCGGTGAGCGTGCCGGTGAACGTGTTCTGCTGGCTGGGATGGTAGGAGTCGAGCAGCACCCGGCCGTCGGGCAGCGAGTGCTCGGCCAGGTGGCCGAACCGGGGACGGGGACGCAGCCCGTACAGCCCGCCGGCCACCGCGTCGTGGGCGAACTGGCCGAGGACGACGATCACCCTCGTCCGGTCGAGGAGAGCCAGCTCCCGGGCGAGATAGGGAAGGCACCGGTCGCGCTCCTCGGGCGTCGGCCGGTTCGCGGGCGGGGCGCAGCGGACGGCGGCGGCCACCCACGCGCCGGTGAGGCGCAGACCGTCGGCGGCGTGCTCGCTCGTCGGCTGGTTGGCGAACCCGGCCCGCCACAGCGCCCGGAACACCCAGTCGCCGGAACGGTCGCCGGTGAACACCCGGCCCGTACGGTTGCCGCCGTGGGCGGCGGGCGCCAGCCCTACGACCACCAGGCGCGCGCCGGGGTCCCCGAAGGCGGGCACCGGCCGACCCCAGTACGACTCCGACCGGAAGGCGGCCCGCTTCTCGGCCGCGACCTGCTCGCGCCACACCACCAGGCGCGGGCAGGCCCGGCACGCCACCACCTCCGCCCTCACCTTCTCGAGCGAATCCGTGCGCCGTACCCCCGACTCGGCATCTCGCACCTGAGGGTAGGTTGGCGCCCAGCGATGCCCCGCACCAGAGCGCGCCCGCGCCCGACCCTCGTCCTCTTCGTGCGTCACGGCCACACCCCCACCACGGGCAAGCTCCTCCCCGGTCGAGCAGCCGGGCTCCACCTGTCCGACGACGGGCTGGCCCAGGCGCGGGCGGTGGCCGAGCGCATCGCCGCCCTGCCGGCGGTCGACGCGATCTACTCGTCGCCCCTGGAGCGCACGCGCGAGACGGCGGCGGCCATCGCCGCCGCCCGCGGCCTCAAGGTCAAGGCCGAGCGGGGCCTGCTCGAGGCGGACATCGGGGAGTGGACCGGGCGGGAGCTCAAAGCCGTGCGGCGTGTCCCCGAGTGGAAGGCGGTGCAGCGCCACCCCAGCGGCTTTCGGTTCCCGGGTGGTGAGAGCTTCCTCGAGATGCAGAGCCGCATGGTGGACACCGTCGACCGCCTGCGCGCCGCCCACCCCGGCGCCACCATCGTCGCCGTCTCCCACGCCGACCCCATCAAGGCGGCCATGGCCCACGCCCTGGGCACCCACCTCGACCTCTTCCAGCGGTTCGCCATCTCCCCCTGCTCGGTGAGCGCGGTGGCCTACGGGAACGGTGGGCCGATGGTGCTGACGGTCAACTCGGTGGGCGACCTGCGGGCCCTCAAGCCGTCATGAGCGGAGACCGGCGGCGGCGGTGGCGGTGAGCTCCTCGTTCGAGATGCCTGACCTCGACGTCCTCACGACGGGCACCGAGGGCCCCCCGGGTCGGCGCATCTTCTACCTCCAGGCCCGCCGGGGCGACCAGGTCGTGACCCTCCGGCTGGAGAAGACCCAGGTGGCGGCGCTCGTCACCTATCTCTCCGCCCTCCTGGCCGACCTCCCGCCGCCCGGGGACCTGCCCACCGACCTCGACCTCGTCCAGCCCTTGGTCGCCGAGTGGGTGGTCGGGTCGCTGGGCGTCTCCTACGACGAGGAAGGCGACCGCATCGTGCTGGTGGCGGAGGAGCTGGTCGACGAGGGCGAGGAGGCGGCCCACGCCCGCTTCACCGCCACCCGGGAGCAGATCGCCGCCCTGTCCCGCCACGGCGCCGCGGTGGTCGAGGCGGGGCGGCCGCCGTGCCCGCTGTGTGGACAGCCCCTCGATCCCGAAGGACACATGTGCGTTCGGCTGAACGGACATCGCCAGATCCGCTGACGCTCCTCGGCGCCGGCCGGATCGACGTGAAGGGCCGGCTGCCGTGGAGCTCGAACGGCACGTTCCTGGTCGAGCTGTGCCTCGACGGCACCTCGGGCCTGGCCGTCTACAAGCCCCTGCGGGGCGAGCGGCCGCTGTGGGACTACCCCCGTGGGCTGTACCGGCGGGAGGTGGCGGCGTACGTGGTGTCCGAGGCCCTCGGGTGGGGCCTGGTGCCGGAGACGGTGACCCGCGAGGACGGGCCCCTCGGCCCGGGATCGCTCCAGCGGTTCGTCGACGCCGACTTCTCCGAGCACTACTTCACGCTGCTCGAGCGTCCCGAGCACCACGACGCCCTGAAGGCCATCTGCACGTTCGACCTCCTCATCAACAACGGCGACCGCAAGAGCGGGCACTGCCTCCTGGCCCACGACCGCCGGGTCTGGGGCATCGACCACGGCCTGTCGTTGCATGCCGACCCCAAGCTGCGAACGGTGATCTGGGACTTCGCCGGCCAGCCCGTCCCCGCCGCCCGAGTCGACGCGCTTGCCCGCCTCGCCTCCGCCCCGCCCGCCGAGCTCACCGGCCTGGTCGACGACGACGAGATCGAGGCGCTGGCCGCCCGGGCGGCGGCCATCGTCCGCCACCCGTTCTTCCCCCACGTCCGCTCGGCCCGCGCCTACCCGTGGCCGCTCGTGTGAGACCCGACCGCATCGGCGAGCTGATCGAGGGCGGCGACCTCGACGAGCTCGTGCGCCACGTCGACCACCTCTGCTTCGCCGAGGACTGGGACGGGCTGGTGGAGCTGCGCGACCGCTCGCGCAAGGCGTTCGAGCGGGGGCGGCAGCTGTGGCCGGTGGCCAGCCTGGCCGAGTACCGCCTGGCTCTGGAGGCGCCGGCGCCGTGGGCCGCCGCCGTCGTGGTGCCCGGGGCGGGGCGCTTCGCCCTCGGGCCGCTGCCCGAGGTGGCGGCACAGGACCACCGCTGGGCCGACCTGGCGCCTCATCTCCCCCGCACGCCCGAGGCCACCTTCGTGGCCCACGAGCGGGTGGTCCGGGGGGAGGACCTCAGCGGCGACGAACGCGTCGATCGAACGGCCCTCGAGCTGCCGCTGCGCGTCGAACCGTGGGAGCCGGAGTACCCGGTCGCCGTCTACCGCCCCGACGAGGCGCAGTTCCCCGAACGGCCCTCGGCAACTGCGGTGGCGGCGGCCGCTGCCACCGTCGAGCTGCCGGCCCCCGCCCAGGAGGTGGACGACCCCGAGGCGTGCACCGCCCTGGTGGAGCTGGCCGGCGCCTGGGTGACGGAGTCCAACGGCCACGCTCGGGCGATCGCCGTTGCCGGCGACGCCGTGGCCGCGCTGGCGACGCTCGGGGCCAGCGGTGCCGGTCCCCCCGCCCACCTGGGGCTGGCGCCCGTTCCTGTCGAGGACGCCCTCGCCGCCATGGCCTGGACGGCGGCCAGCGGCGGCGCCCACGGCCGCCGGCGAGGGATGGCCGCCGGGCGCTTCGGCGCGTGGTGGGCGGCGACGGCCCTCAGCATCGGGCTCGACCGCTGGCCGCCCGCTCCCGACGCGCTGGGCGAGGCGCTCACCGCCCTGCGCTGGTTCCGCTGGCAGCCGGCGAGTGGAGCGTCGGCCGGCTGGTCCCTCCGCCTGGCGGTCGAGGACGCCGGGGCCGGCCGGGCGTGGGTGGTGGAGGCGGTCGACACCGTCTGACGCCGTTCCGGCTTCGGGTTGCCTCTACCGGCGCCCCCGGCCGAGCTTGTAGCCGAAGCCGAGGAGGGCGATGACGGCCAGGAGGATGCCGACGAAGAGGAGCCAGAGGACGGTTTTGACGAGCGCGCCGACGAGCCCGAGGACCAGGGCGATCACGAGCAGGGCGACGAGGGCGGGCATCGTCGCAGACCTACCCAGCCCCTTGCGGACGCACGCCCGAGGTTGCCCCCGGGGGCTCGGCGCCACCCAGTACGGTCGGGGCTGACCGCCGAGGAGGACGCCAGAGGGTGACGGAGGGAGAGGTCCGGCTGGAAGTGCCGGCATCGCCGGAGTTCCTCCGCGTGGCGCGGATGATGGCCGCCGGCGTGGCGAGCCGCCTGGGGTTCACCCTGGAGGAGGTCGACGACCTCCGCATCGCCATCGACGAGCTCTGCTTCTCCCTCGTCGGCCGCAACGGCCGTCCGGGAACGGTCTCGCTCCGCTACGTCATGAGCGCCGACGGCCTGGCCGTCGAAGGCACCGGACGGTTCGCCGACCGGGGGGGCGACGAGCCGCGTCTGTCGCCGATGTCCATGCAGATCCTGCAGGCGGTCACCGACGACTGCAACGTCGAAGTCGGTGCCGACGGGCCCACCTTTCGGCTGTTCAAGCGCCGGCGGGTGTGACGTCCATGGCCTTCGACGCTCAGGAGCGCGACGACCTGCGTCGCAAGTTCCGCGAGTACGCGGAGACCCACGACCCCGAGCTCCGCGAGGAGCTGGTGACCGCCCACATCGGCCTGGCCGAATACCTGGCCCGACGGTTCACCAACCGCGGCGAGCCGCTCGACGACCTGGTGCAGGTCGCCTCACTCGGCCTGCTCAAGGCGGTCGACCGATTCGACCCCGAGCGGGGCCTGGAGTTCTCCACGTACGCGACGCCGACGATCGTCGGCGAGCTCAAACGTCACTTCCGCGACAAGGGATGGGCCGTCCGGGTCCCCCGACGGGTGCAGGAGCTCCACCTGCGCCTCGGGACGGTCGTGAGCACGCTCTCTCAGGAGCTCGGGCGCTCGCCCACCATCGGCGAGATCGCCCAGGCCGCCAGCGTCTCCGAGGAGGACGTTCTCGAGGCCATCGAGGCGGGCCACGCCTACCGGTTCACGTCGCTCGACGCTCCCAGCGGCGCCGACGAGGAGGGCACGCTCGCCTCTCAGCTCGGGGGCGACGACCAGGCGCTGCTCGACAGCGAGCACCGCGTCGCCCTCTCCCCGCTCATCGCCCGCTTCCCGCCGCGCGAGCGCACGATCCTGCACCTGCGCTTCTTCGAGGGTCTCACCCAGTCCGAGATCGCCAGCCGTCTGGGGATCAGCCAGATGCACGTCTCCCGGCTGCTGGCGCGCAGCCTGGCCCAGCTCAGGGCGTCGGCCGACGACACGTAGCCCGCGCCTGCGCTAGTCGGTCCGGCGGGATGCCGAGCGGGCGATGTGAGAGGCTCAGCTGGTGAGCAACAGCACCAGCTCGGGGGAGTCCCGGGGCGCGGAGCGCCGACGGCGTGTGCGGCTCATCGTCAACCCGGCCGCTTCTGCGGTCAGCGACAAGTCGCGGCGGGCCGTCCGGCACGCCCTGGCGATCCACGACGTCGAAGAGGTGGAGACCGAGAAGCGCGACGACGCGACCGGCCTGGCCCGGGAAGCGGCCCAGGCCGGCGTCGACGCAGTGGTCGTCCTCGGCGGCGACGGCACCGCCAACGAGGCGGCCAACGGCCTCCTCGGCACGGACACCGCGTTGGCCGCCCTGCCCGGCGGCTCGACCAACGTGTTCGTGCGCACCCTCGGGCTGGCCCACAAGCCCGCTCCGGCGGCCGCCCAGGTGTCCGAGGCCCTGGCCCGCTCGTCGCTGCGGCGCATGCCCGTCGGGATGGCCGGCGACCGGGCCTTCCTCTTCCACGTCGGGCTGGGCTTCGACGCCGCCGTCGTCGCCCAGGTCGAGCGCCGGAGCAGCCTCAAGCGCACGATCGGCCAAGCCGTCTTCGTGTACGCCGCCTTCGCCACCTGGTTCCGCCACTACGACACCCGCGAGCCGGCGTTCGCCCTGGAGTTCGAAGACGGCACCGTCGTCGAGGACGGCTACTTCTCCATAGTCCTCAATACCAACCCCTACACCTACTTGGGTCCCCGGCCGTTGAACGTGGCTCCCGGCGCCACAGGCGAGAACGGGCTCACCGTCGTCACCCTGCGCACCTTGAAGGTCGGAGTGCTCCTCGGCGTCACCGGCCGAGCCCTGGGACGGGGAGACCGCGTGGGCCAACACCCCCAGGTCGACCACCGGCGGGACCTGGGCCGCATCACCGTCGAGGGCCGCCGTCCGGTGCCCTGGCAGGCGGACGGCGACTACCTCGGCGAGACCGAGCACCTCGTCCTCGCCCAGTCGCCCCACCGTCTCCCGGTGGTCGTCCCCGGCGGCTGAGTCCCCGCACCGCCCAAGCCCCCACCAGTTCGCCACCAAGCCGGCGCTCGCGGCCAGCCTCCGTGGCGAACTGTTCGGCCAGGTGGCTCGCTCGGGAAAGCTCGTCGGACCCCCGCCCGGGCCTTGCGAATTTCCGCACAAGGTTCTTGTGGGCGCCTGTCGGCCGGTTTACAATTTTTTCGAACCCCGCCGTCGTTTCAGCCGCGCCACTACGGGTATGCTCGTTTGTGAAAGAGATCACATGCAGTCGGAGGAACTCAGTGGCCCTCACATGGAGCCGGACGCATGAGTGGGACGCCGACGACTGGCGGCGACGGGCCGCCTGCCGGGACACCGACCCGGACCTGTTCTTTCCGGTAGGCACGACCGGGCTGGCCCTCGACCAGATCGCCGCCGCCAAGGCCGTGTGCCGGTCCTGCGAGGCCCAGGCCGAGTGCCTGGAGTTCGCCTTGGCCACCAACCAGGAGTCGGGAGTCTGGGGAGGGACCTCGGAGGAGGAACGCCGCAAGCTCCGCAAGGCGTGGCTGGCCCGCCGCCGCCGCGCCTGCTGACCTTCCCCCGCGCTACTCCAGCGCCCGCCCGGCGGCGACGGGGACCCTCACCTCGACCACCGTCCCTCCGTCCGACGACAGGGTGAGGCTCCCGCCCAGCTCGGTCGTGATGAGGGAGCGGACGATCGTGAGCCCGAGGCTGGGATGATCGCCGTCGAAGGTCGGCGGAAGGCCGGCGCCGTTGTCCCGCACCCGCACGACCAGCTCCGAGCCGTCGTTGGCCAGCGACACGACCACGCGCCCGGGCCGGACGCTCGACCACCCCGCCGGGAAGCCGTGCTCTACCGCGTTCTGGAGCAACTCGGTGAGGGCCACCGCCAGCGGGGTGGCCACCTCGGCCCGAAGCGGCCCCGGGTCGCCCTCGACGGCGAACTCCATCCGGCGGTCCGGCGACACCAGCCCTTCCTCGACCCAGCGCACCAGCGACCGCACGATGTCGCCGAAGTCCACCTCGGCGCTGGCCCCGGTCGACAGCCGCTCGTGGACGAGCGCGATGGCCCGGATGCGCTGCACCGACTCCTCGATCGCCTCCTTGGCCTCGGGCGAGGCCAGCCGCCGCCCCTGCAGGCGCAGGATCGACGCGATGGTCTGGAGGTTGTTCTTGACCCGGTGGTGCATCTCCCGGATGAGGACATCCTTCGACACCAGCAGCCGGTCCCGGCGACGCAGCTCGGACACGTCCCGGACGATCACGAGCGCCCCCGTCACCGCCCCGCGCTCGAGCAGGGGGATGCAGCGCACGAGGAAGGTCACGTCCTTGCGCTCCAGCTCCTCGGTGATCGGCAGTCCGATGGCGAAGGCGGCCCGCACGGACGCCTCGTCGAACCCGATCTCGCCGAGCCGCGCCCCGATCACGTTGGCGTGGATCCCCATGCGGTGCAGGGCGGAGACGAAGTTCGGGGAGGCGAAGTCCACCCGGGCGGCGGCGTCCAGGCGGGCCACGCCGTCACCCACCCGGGGGGCGTCCTTGGGCTCGGTGCTCTCCGCCCCGAAGGGGAACTCGCCGGCGGAGATCATGCGGGCGAAGCGGTCGAAGATGTCGAGGTAGACCCGCTCGAGCTCACCCGGCCGGCGGCCCACCGACGGCGCCGACTCCCGCGTGAGTATCCCGAGGAGGCCCTCCTTGAACCGCACGGGGATGCACTGGACGTTGGCCGCCTCGCCCCGAGGGCTGCCGTCGACCTCGCCGTCGATGATCTGGCCCAGCTCCCACGCCCGGGCGACGAGGGGGCAGTCGTCGGCGCCGACCACCTCCCCCACCCGGTCCTCGCGGTAGAGCGTCTGGCTGGTCGTGGGCCGCATCTGGTCGAGGACGACGAACCGGGGCGGGTCGTCGGGCTCGCCCACCACGGGCACGTAGAGCAACAGATCGGCGAAGCAGAGGTCGGCGAGGAACCCCCAGGACGCGACCAGCCGCTGGATGTGGCCCAGCGCCGCCGCGTCGAGGTCGGTCATCCGGGCGATCTCGGTCAGGGAGGCCATGTCTCTCTCCCCGGGCGGGGCCCCAACCCCGCCCTCCTCGCCAGATGGGGCCCCTGCCCCGTCGGCGCAGTCATGTCATCTCCAGTGTAGGGAAGCGTCACCCGCTCCAGACGGCCCTCCCCACCTGGACGAGCCCGGAGACGTCGTAGATGTCGGTGTCGAAGGACGGGATGCTCACCACCACCTCGGCGGACGCGGCCAGCTCGGCCCGCAGCTCGGCCTCCCGCTTGGCCACCACCTGGAAGTTGAGGAAGCTCTCCGCCACCTCCCGCAGCACCCGGCTGACCGCCTGGGGCGGGCCCGCCTCGGGAAGGGCGTCGGCCAGCGCCGGGGCCTCGGCCGCCAGGCGCTCGGCGACCTCGGCGGCGGAGGGGTCCAGCAGGTAGGGCGGGAGCACCTTGTTGAGCACCAGCGCCCCGGCGTGGAAGCCCTGGGCGGCGAGGGCGGAGAGGAAGAACTCGGCCTCCCGCACGGGCGCCGCCTCCAGCGTCGTGACGACGAGGAACGTCGTGCGCCGATCGTGGAGGAGGTGCTTCACGGCGCGGGCCCGCTCGGCGAACCCCGGGTACATGGTCTGGAAGAGCAGGAAGAACTCGGCGATGTCCTCGAGGAACTGCGAGCCCAGGATCCGGTCGGCGACCTGGTAGAAGGGCCGGGTGGCCAGGTTCAGCATGCGTGATCGGGCCGGGCCGGTCAGCCAGCGCAGGAGCCGGCTGGAGAAGAAGTCGGCCATCCGGTCGGGAGCGGCCAGGAAGTCGATGGCGTGGCGGGTGGGTGGGGTGTCGACGACGATCAGGTCATAGCGGCCGGAGCGGTGGAGGTCGTAGAGCCGCTCCATGGCGATGTACTCGTGGCTCTGCACGAAGCGGGCCGAGATGTTCTGGTAGAGCGGGTTCTCGAGGATCCGACGGGCGGTGCGGGCGTCGGGCGCATGGCGGCGCACGAGGTCGTCCCATTCCTGCTTCGTGTCGAGCATGGCCGCCCACAGGTCGCCTCTCGGCTCGACCCCCGCCTTCTTCAAGGCCTCCGACGAGACGCGGGTCTCGACGTTGCCCAGCGCCTCCAGGCCGAGGGCGTCAGCCAGGCGGCGCGCCGGGTCGACGGTGAGGACCAACACCGTGCCTCCCAGGGAGAGGCTGGCCATGGTGGCGGCGGCGGCAGCCACCGTGGTCTTGCCCACCCCCCCGGCGCCGCAGCAGATGGCGATCTCCTTGGCGGCGAGGAGCTGCTCGAGGGAGCCGGAGGAACGCCGGGCGGGAGCGCGTGCCACCGGCGTCAGTAGCCGAGCTCGGCGGAGAGGGCGTCCGCCGTCTGTGCGGTGGTGCGCAGCCCGTGGCCGCGGGCGAAGAGGTAGGGGACGAACAGGAGGGGGATGTCGCCCACCGCGTCCATGAGACGTTCGAGGTGCCCGGCACGGGTGCGGCGGAGCGTGACGGCCAGGCGGGCCGCCTCGAAGACGTCGTCGACGGGACCGCCGGCCTTCTCCGAGACCACGCCGGCCAGCGCCGGCTGGCGCAGGCGCTCGAACAGCTCCTCGTCGCTGTGGCTGAACAGCTCGGGGAGGACCCGGTTGACCACGATGGCGGCGACGTCGACCTCGGTCTCCCGTCGCAAGCGCCCGATCAGGTCGATGGTCTCGTTGACCGGCATCTCCTCGGGCGTGGTGACGATGACGACCCCAGTGACCGCCGGGTCGCCGAGGATCTCGAGCATCCAACCCGTCTGCTGGTGCACCGGCCCCACCCGGACGAGGTCGTCGATGGCCTGGGGGGCCGCCAGCTGACCGACGACGTGGCCGCTGGCGGCGGCGTCGGTGACGACGAGGTCGTAGTGGCGCTCGCGGACCTCGTAGGCCAGCTTGCCCACGGTGAGGATCTCGCGCACGCCCGGCGCGGCGGTGGCCACGAAGTCGAAGGCGCGCGCCAGCGGCCCGACGCGGGCCACGGCGGGGAGCCGGAGCTGGATGCGCAGGTACTCCTGCAGCGACTCCTCGGTGTTCATCGACATGGCGAAGAGCCGCGGCTGCACCTCCCGGGGCCGGAACCCGACGGGCGCCGACTCGAAGAACTCGGCAAGGTCGCCCTTGGCGTCGACATCGCACGCCAGCACCCTCGCTCCCCGCTGAGCGGCGAGGAGCGAGAGGGCGGCGGCGATCGACGTCTTTCCCGTCCCTCCCTTTCCGGTGACGAACAGCAGTCGCCGGCTGAGCAGGTCGACGGCCATCGGTGACTTCGGCGGGACGGCTCGGCTCAGAGGGCGCTGAAGCCCACCCGGCGGTCCCCGGCGTCGCTGCCTATCTCGACGTAGGAGACCTTGTCGGTGGCCACACCGACTCGCCGGCCCTTCCGGTCGACGAGCCAGAGCACCGAGTCATTGCCGCCCAGGACCTTGCTGATCTCGTCGGCCAGGCTCTGGCCGTCGTCTTCGGCCTCGACGTCGACCTCGATCTCCTTGGTCGAGTGCGTCACTCCGATCCGAACCTGCACGGGCGTCTCCTCGTGGGTGTCCGCCCAAGCGTAGATGCTGGCGTCGCGGGCGCCGGCGGGACCCCGTCCCGGCGGGGCCGCGGGAGACTGGGCCCATCGCCTCCCGTCTGCTGCCGCGGGCCTGCGCCGTCGCCGTCGCCGCCGTGCTCGTCGCCGACGGGATCGTCGTCGCCCTCCGCCTCGGAGAGGACGAGCGGCGGGTCCCCCCCGCCCTCGAGCAAGTCGTGCTCGAGCTCGAGGCCTTCGTCGAACGGGAGCGGGGCCAGCGCTTCGTGCGCCCGGTCGACGTGCGCCTGGTGTCGGACGAGCGGTTCGAGGCGGCGGTGCGCCGGCTGCGGCGGGACCAGAGCGGCGACGAGGGTGACGAGCGGGTGTTCGTCGGCCTGTTCCGGGCGCTGGGCCTGGTGGAGGGGGATTTCGACCCGACGGCGATCGAGGAGGGCTCCGACGACCGCATCCTCGGCTTCTACGACCCCGAGGGCGACGTCCTTCTGGTCCGCGGCTCCCGGCCCACACCCGCGGTACGGCGCGTGCTCGTCCACGAGCTCACCCACGCCCTCGACGACCAGCTCTTCGGGCTCGAGCGCCCGGAGCTGGACGAGCGCGACGACGAGGCGTCCATCGCCTTCCAGGCGCTGGTCGAAGGCGACGCCGTGCGGGTCGAGTCCCGGTACTTCGCCTCGCTCTCCCCCGAGGACCGGCGCCAGGCCGAGATCGACGGCAACCCCCCAGGGACCGCCGAACCAGCGGCGCCCCGGGTGTTCGAGGCGCTGCTGGCCTTCCCGTACGAGGCGGGCGAGGCCCTGGTGGACGCCCTCCTGCGGGCGGGCGGGGCGCCGCGCCTGGACGCCGCCCTGGTCGACCCCCCGGTGTCCACCGAGGCGGTGTTGCATCCCGAGCGCTACCTCGCCGGGGAGCAGCCGAAGGCCGTGGCCGACCCCGAGCCGGCGGGCGACCCGGTGGACGGCGGCGTGCTGGGCGAGCTGATCCTGCGCCTCCTCCTCCAGACGAGCACGGATCGGGCGACGGCGGCAAGGGCCGCCGAGGGCTGGGGCGGCGACCGCTACGTCGCCTGGTTCGACGGCGACCGGCTCTGCGTGAAGGCCGCCGTCGTGATGGACACGCCGGCCGACCGGGCCGAGCTGGTGACCGGGCTGCGTCGCTGGGCCGAGGGCCATCCCGGCGCCGCCGTCCTCGACGGCGACCCCCTCACCCTCCTCCGCTGCGAGTAAGGGCGGGCTCGAGCCGCCCGTGTATCAAGCGGCGGGCGAGACGCTCTCTCTTGGCGAGCGGGCCAGCGAGACCGCGGGACGACCAGTGCAGGACTGGCCGGGAGGTGCACACCCAAGGAGTTCCCATGCCAGAGATGTTCACCTGTGCGGAGCCGGGCTGTAACCAGCCGGTCTCCTACGAGCGCCAGGACACGTTGTTCTTCAGTGGCCGCCGGCAACGGCCCAACATCTTCAGTCGGGTGAAGACCGTCTACCTCATGTGCCCGAACGGTCACCAGCGGCCGTACAAGGTGCGCTAGATGGCCGCTCCCACGCTCGAAGAGGTGATGATCAACGACCTCTACTGGTTCGCGCGCGCCAGGGCTCTGGTGGACAACGCCATCCTCAGCCGCGAGGAGGCGGCCGCCAAGCTCCTCTCGGCCGTTGGCTGGTTCTGGACGGTGTACTCGACCGTCGCCATCGTCGGCACCGCGATCGCCGACACCTCGTTCTCCTGGTGGGTCGCCGTGGCCCTGGCGCTGCCCGCCGTTTCGCTCCTGTTCGCCTACCTGCTCGGCCTGCGCGTCCTGATGCCGCACGACGGTTGCTTCGACCGTCAGTCCCCCACCGAGATCGAGGAGGCGTGCAACGCGATCCTCGGGCTGAAGAAGCGTCGGCTGAAGGTCGCAGTAGGGGCGACGATCGTCGCGGCCGCGACGGTCGTGGGCGCGGTCCTGGCCGCCGCCGTGACGTCGCCGGCGACCGATCAGACCCTCTCGGCGCGGTTCCGGCCGGCCGGTGACGAAGGACGCCTCGTGGTGGCGGCCCGCGTCCAGGCCGAGACCGACGTCGTCGTCTCGGTGCGCCCGGAGGGGACCACGCCAGAGGCGCGGCCCGTGGAGGTCATCGAGCGCAGCTCCAAGCGCGGCGATGTCCGCAGCGACGTCGCCGTACCGCTTGCCGGGTCGTACGAGGTCGAGCTCGAGTGGGTCGACGACGACCTGACCAGATCCGTGTCCAAGAACGTTCCCGGAGCATGAGCTCCCCGTCGCCAACCTGGGAGGACCGATGCCTGCCGCCGACGAAGTGATCCCACTCGAGTCCCCGACGCTCGCCAGCCCGCTGGAGCGAGCCGCACATGCCTTCGCCGCCGCCAGGGGACGCCCCGCCGTCTTCTACTTCCTGGCCCATCACGAGCCGATAGGGACGAAGAACGTGCGAGAGCTCGGCGAGCGGATGCCGGACGAGAAGCTCCCCGAGCTCGATCTGGTCATCCATTCGTCCGGCGGCGACATCCATGCCGCCTATCAGCTGATCTCTTTCCTGCGGCGCCGCACCGACAAGCTCATGGCGTGCGTTCCGCGCTACGCCAGGAGTGCGGCGACGTTGCTGTGCATCGGCGCCGACCTGATCATCATCGACGAGCTGGCGGGGCTCGGCCCCCTCGACGCCCAGATCTACGACGGGACGAACGACGCCGGGCAGGCGAACTACAAGTCCGCTCTCAACCAGCTCAAGGGGCTCGAGCGCCTGCGGGACTTCTCCCAAGAGACCCTGTTCGAGACGGCTGCTTCACTGTGGGACAAGGGGGTCAACGCCACGACCGAGGACACCCTGAGGAACGCGAGGGAGTTCGTGAGGGTCGTCACCGCCCCGCTCTTCGACAAGATCGAGTCCCACCGGCTCGGGGACTACAGCCAGGCGCTGGCGATCGGCGAGGAGTACGGCAAGCGCCTCCTCCGCCGGCTGCCGGGCGTCCCTCAGCCGGACCAGGAGCGAATCGTGCGCAAGCTCGTCCACGAGTACCCCTCACACGAGTACGTGATCGACTACCAGGAGCTGGTCGACCTCCATCTCCCGGTGAGGTTGTTCGAGGGCGAGGAGAAGGCGGCCGCCCGCGTCCTGGCCAACCACGTCGACGAGAGGCTCGTGGCGTTCTTCGACCCGCTCGGGACCCGCTTCGACGGGCACAAGGCTCAGCAGGAGGAAGGGCCCGCCGAAGAGGCCGGTGCCGAAGGCACCCGGCCGGCGCCGCCGGGCCGCGGGAACGAGCTCGACGTCGCCGCCCGGTCGGGCGGGCGGGCCCAGTCCGCGGCCACCACGTTCTCCCAAGGCCAGAGCGGCGTCCCGACGGAGAACCCCTGGCGCTGAGAGACGATCACGTCTCCGGGCCGGGCTGGTCGCCCGCCGCCGGACGTCCGGTCATCTCCTCGTACCATCGGGGGCGCCGCACGCGGGCCCACGACGCCGGCACCCGGCCGCTCACCATGCCCCGGAAGGCGTCGGAGTCGGAGAGCGCCATCCAGACGTGACCGAGCACGACGAGGGTGAGGGCCAGCGCCGTCCAGTCGTGCACGAAGGTGGCGCCCGTCCGCCAGCTGACCGGGAACGGGGAGAACCAGTGCATGATCGAGCCGGTCCCCAGCATCACCACGCCGGCTCCGGCGACGAAGGCGGCGTTGAGCTTCTGGCCGGCGTTGAACTTGCCCACTCGCACCGCTGGGTCGCGGCCCCGAGACCGCAGCCAGCGCCGGTCGTGCCCGTCCCAGCGGTTGAACGCCCGGATGTCGGCGACGAGGCCGCGGCGCCAGCGCCCGGCCAGGCCGAGCACCACCGGGACGGGGAGAAGCAGGCCGGCCACGACGTGCACGCGCCGCACCACCTGGCGGCGCCCGACCACGACCGACAGCTCGCCGATGTAGAGCACGGCGGCGGTCACCATGAGCACGAGGACCAGGGCGGCGGTGCACCAGTGCACCGCCCGCTCGCAGCGGTCGAACCGCAGCAGCCACCGGGGCGGCGACGACCGGCTGTCCGACGCGACCTCAGACGGGAGGGTCGTCACGGCCGTTCGACCTCCCGATCCAGGCGTCGACGTCGTACCCCCGCTCCTCCCAGAACCCCGGCGCCGGGGGGCCCTCGGTGACCTCCACCCTCTCCAGCCACTTGCACGACTTGTAGCCGTACATGGGCGCCACGTAGAGCCGCACCGGCCCGCCGTGGGCGGTGGTGATGGGGCGGCCCAGCATCTCCCACGCCACGATCACGTCCTCGCGCCGGGCCTGGTCGAGGGTGAGGCTCTCGGTGTAGCGGCCGTCGAAGGAGTAGAAGCGCACGCCGCCGGCGCCCACCCTGACCCCCGCCCGGTCGAGGAGCTCGGCGAGGCGCACGCCCTTCCACTTGACGTCGCGGACCCGCCACCCGGTGACGCACTGGAAGTCGCGCGTCAGGCGGGTGACGGGCAGCGACTTGAGGTCGGCGGCGGTGAGCTCGAGCTGGCGGTCGACGTGGCCGCCCACCCACAGCCGGTACTCGGCCTCGCTGCGCTGGGGAAGGCTGCCGGTGACGGTGTAGATGCGGAAACGCCCACTGGGCGCCAGCGACTCCAAACCGAGCCGCCCGGCGACTCCCTGGACGACCCGCTCGAGCCGGTCCTGGATCCTGGCCCCGAAGAGGACGCCGACGCCGCCCAGTCCGACCATGCCCAGGAAGACGCGCCGCCCGATGGGCGCCTCGCGTGTCGCGTCCGGCCCTGCCACTGCTGCCAGGGTACGGCCGGGTCGCCGCCAATGCCGGGCGCGGCGGCGAGGTCGGGCGTTCCGGTCTCGACCCCCTCTAGATCTGCTGGCCTCCGGTGGTGACGCAGGGCTGGTTGAACGTGCGGTAGCGGTTGCCGAACCACACGTTGGCGTCGCAGTTCGGGTTCGCGTCCTTGAGATCGAAGCTCTCGCCGAACACAGGGCTGGGGATGAACGGGAGCTGACTGTTGTTCACGGCGACGTTGAACCGGATCCGATTGTTGGTCGCGCCGGGAAAGTTCTGCAGTGGGGGCCGGATGTCGATGCCGCTGTCGGCGTTCTCGCTCGCCCGGTTGTACTCGACCACGTTCCGCGTCGACCGGGTGAACACGATGATCCCGCTCCCCCGGCGGGCGGTGGTGCGGAAGAAGCCGTTCCTCGTCACGACGTTGTTGCGCACGACGTTGTCGGAGGTGTCGGCGAACAGCGAGATGCCGTCGAGCCCGTTGCCGTGGACCTGGTTGTTGGTGAAGGTGTTGAACGCGGCGTCGTTCTCCACCCGGATGCCGTCGTTGTCGGTGTTGACCGGCGACACCTGGTTCCGGCTGATGACGTTGTTGGTGACCGAGTTCCCGTCGATGAGGTTGTCGCGAGACACGCCCGCCGTCTGGCGAGGATGGTCCTGGTCGACGCGGGAGTAGAGCCCGATCCCCGAGAACGGGCCGTTGTTGTGGGTGCGGTTGTTGAGGACGCGGTTGCCGCGGGACGACAGGATGGCGATGCCGTCGCCGCCAGTGCCTCCGACCCCGCCGATGTTGTCCCGCGCGACCATTCCGGTGACGGTGTTGCCCGACCCTCCCTCGACGGCCACGCCGATGTCGAAGCCGCTCACGGTGCCGTTCCTGACGGTGACACCCCTGCGGTTACGCAGGTAGACGCCGGCGCGGTCGCCCGAGCCGGGGCGCCCGAAGATCCGGTGGCCGTTGAGGTCGAAGGTGATGTTGTCCGCCCCGATGACGATCCCGTTGTTGGTGCAGGGCCCGACGTCGTTCTCGAGGACGGTGCTCTGGGTGATCGTCTGCCCGCAGCTCAGGACGGCGGCATGGGCCGGCGCAACCAGCCCCAGGCCGCTTGCCAGCAGCAGAGCTCCGACCGTGGCGATCCGGCCCGCGTTGCGTCTCATGCTCCGTCCTCCTCCTACTCCAGCCAACCGAGCCGCCCCCGCGGGAGCGTACCCGCTGTAGTCCCACATCGTCGCTATTGAGCGCACGATCCGCCGACAGGCAGGACGAGGTGCACGTCACTACCGTCTTCGTCACCCACGACCAAGGGAGGCTGTGGACGTGGCCAGCGAGATCGTGGTGATCATCCGCCAAGGGGCCCCCGATCCCGACCCCACGCCGGCCGGCGGCTGACCGTGCGGATCTCGGCCAAGGTCGACTACGCCGTCCGGGCCCTCACCGAGCTGGCGGCCGCCGGCGACGGACCGGTCAAGGGCCAGGACATCGCCGCCCGCCAGGGGGTCTCGGTGAACTTCCTCGAGAACATCCTGAGCGACCTTCGCCGGGCCGGGCTGGTGGGCAGCCAGCGGGGCTCGGTCGGCGGGTACTGGCTCGCCGTCCCGGCCGACACCATCACCATCGCCGACGTCATCCGCACGGTCGAGGGTCCCCTCGCCGACGTGCGGGGCGAGGCCCTCGAGGACCTCGACTACGCGGGGCCGGCGGAGGCCCTGCGTGACGTGTGGGTCGCGACGCGCGCCAGCCTGCGGGCGGTGCTCGAGGCCGTCACCATCGCCGACGTCGCCAACCACGAGCTGCCCTCGGTGGTGCGGCGCCTCACCCGCTCAGCCGACGCCTGGGTCAGGAGGTCGTGAGGGTCGAACCGGCGGTGTCTACTCAGGAGATCCGCAGCTCCGGGCGGGAGATCCGGCCGGGGCCCATCTCGACCACCCGGCGGGCGAGGGCGTCGAAGGCCTGGGACGCCTCGCTCGTGGGGTCGGCGACGGTGACCGGCTCGCCCACGTCGCCTCCCTCCCGCAGGGCCGTCACCAACGGGATCTGGGCGAGCAGGGGGACGCCGAGGCTGTCGGCGAGCAGCTGGCCCCCGCCCGAGCCGAAGATCGGGTAGCGCTTGCCGTCGTCACCCGTGAACCAGCTCATGTTCTCGACCACGCCACGCACCGCCAAGTTGACCTTGCGGGCCATGAGGGCGGAGCGCTGGGCCACCCGCTGGGCCGCCGGCTGCGGCGTCGTGACCACCAACATCTCCGACCGGGGCAGGAACTGGGCCATCGACAGGGCGACGTCGCCGGTGCCGGGGGGCATGTCGACGAGGAGGAACGCCGGGTCGCCCCAGAGGACGTCGGTGAGGAACTGCTCGAGGGCCTTGTGCAGCATGGGCCCCCGCCAGATGACGGGCTGGTCGTCGCCCACGAAGAACCCGGTGGAGATCACCTTCACGCCGTGGGCCACCGGGGGGACGATCATCCCGTCGATCACGACCGGCTCGTGGCCGATGCCGAGCATCTTGGGGACCGAGAACCCGTAGACGTCGGCGTCGAGGACGGCCACCTCGCGGCCCAGCCGGGCCAGGGCGACGGCCAGGTTGACGGTGACCGACGACTTGCCCACGCCGCCCTTCCCCGACGACAGGCCGAGCACCCGCGTGCGCGAGGCGGGGTCGGAGAAGGGGTTCGGCGGCGCCGTCCCCGGCCCGTGCTGGTGGCCGGCGGCGGGACCACCGGGACCCCCGTGGAGGCGCTGGCGGAGGGCGGCCCGCTCCTCGTCCGACATCACGGTGAGGTCGACCTCGACCTCGCGCACGCCTTCCAGAGGCTGGACCGCCCGGGTGACCCGATCGGTGATCTCGGTCCGCAGCGGGCACCCGGCAACGGTGAGGGCGACGGTGACGCCGACCCGGCCGTCGTCGACCCGGACCTGGCGCACCATGTCGAGATCGACGATGCTGCGCTGCAGCTCCGGGTCCTGTACCGGCCGGAGGGCATCGAGCACCTGGGCTTCGGTGGGCATGGCGGCAGCGGCCTCCGATTTCTCCTATCCGAATAGTTACAATACCGACGTGGAGCACGCTCCCCTGACGCCGCCCCTCACGGCGGACGAGTTCGCCGCCGCCGTCACGGCGGTGACCTCGGCCTTCGGAGACCCCACTCGGCGGGAGATCTACGTGTTCGCCCACGGCGCCCAGCGGGGAGTGACCGCCGCCGAGGTGGCCGAGCGGTTCGACCTCCACCCGAACGTGGCCCGCCACCACCTCGACAAGCTGGCCGCCGGCGGCTACCTCGAGGTGGCCGTGGAGCGGCACTCGCCCGCGGCCGGCGCCGGGCGGCCCTCCAAGCGCTACCGGGCCAGCGACAAGGAGATGGGGCTCGAGTTCCCCGCCCGCCGCGACGACCTCCTCGTGAAGCTGCTCGGGCGTGCTCTCGCCCTGGTGCCCCGGGAGGCGGCCGAGGCCATGGCCGAGGAGGTGGGCATCGAGTACGGGCGCTCGCTGGCGGCGTCGATGTCCCCGTCGCAGGGCCACCGGTCGCTCCAGGTGGCGCTGCACGCGGTGGCCGACGCCCTCACCGCCCACGGGTTCGCCGCCCACACCGACGCCCGGGGTGGGTCGCTCGCGATCATCGCCGAGCAGTGCCCGTTCGGCACCGCCGCCGAGCAACACCCGGTCATCTGCGCGGTCGACCGGGGCATCGTGAAGGGCATGCTCTCGTCGCTCTACGGCGACACCGTGCCCGAGACCTCGGCCTCCCGCCCCCAGGGCGACGAGGTCTGCGTCACGCTCGTCTGATCCGCGACGCGGCCGCCGTGGCCCGCCACTACCTCGACCACGCCTCCACCTCGCCGGCGCGTCCCGAGGTGGTGGAGGCCATGCTCCCGTGGCTGGCGTCCGCCGCCGACCCGGGGCGGGTGCACACCGAGGGCCGCCTGGCCCGCATGGCGGTGGAGGAGGCCCGCGAGCAGGTCGCCGGCCTCCTCGGCGCCCGGCCCCGGGAGGTGGTGTTCACGAGCGGCGCCACCGAGGCGGTGGCCGCCGCCGTCCACGGCGCCACCGAGCGCCGGAGCCACGTGGTGTGCCCGGCGGTCGAGCACTCCGCCGTGCGCGAGGCCTCGTCCCGCCACGAGGTGACGCTGGTGGGCGTCGACGGCCAGGGCCGGGTCGATCCCGACGAGCTGCTGGGGGCGGTGCGTCCGGCGGAGACCGCCCTGGTGCACCTCCAGTGGGCGAACCACGAGGTGGCGACCCTGCAGCCGGTCGCCGAGGCGGTGGCGGGCTGCCGCGAGCGCGGCGTGCTCGTCCACGTCGACGCCGCCGCCGCCGCCGGCCACGTCCCCGTCGACTTCGCCGTCCTCGGCGCCGACCTGCTGTCGGTGAGCGCCCACAAGCTCGGCGGTCCCCCGGGCGTCGGCGCCCTGCTCGTGCGCCGGGGCCTGCGCCTGCGCCCCCTGCTGGTGGGCGGCGACCAGGAGCGGGCCCGCCGGGCCGGCACGGAGAACGTCGCCGGCATCGTCGGCTTCGGCGCCGCCACCAACCTGCTGGCGACGGGCAACCACCTCGACGCCGAGGCGGGCGCCTGCCGGGCCCTCACCGAGCGGGCCCTGGCCGCTGCCACCGCGGTGGAAGGGGTCGTCGCCTACGGCGACCCCGCCGCCCGGGTGCCCCACATCGTCTGCGTGGGCGTCGTCGGCGTCGAGGCCGAGGCGGTGCTGTTGGGCCTCGACCAGGCGGGCATCGCCGCCCACTCGGGCAGCGCCTGCGCCTCGGAGTCGCTGGCGCCTTCGCCGGTGCTGGAGGCCATGGGCGTCGACGCCCAGCGGTCGCTGCGGGTCTCGGTCGGCTGGTCGACCACCGACGCCGACGTGGACGTCTTCGCCGAGGCCTTCCCCGTGGTCGTGGCCCGGCTGCACGCCCTCGCCGCTCGCGTCTGACCCCGCCTCAAGGTGTGAGGACCAGGGGTCGAGGGAAAAGGGAGAAAAGCTGATCGACTTAGTCAGATTTGGTGGTAGCTTGTCGACCGTGGACCCCCGCGCCCCGAGCTCGTGACGTCGCCCAGGAGGTCGTGCCCATGGCCATGACCCGCGAGATCAGCGCCGCCGCCCGGAAGGACATCGAGAAGTTCGAGGAGCAGCTCGCCCGGTACCTGGCCGGCGAGCTCGAGGAGGACGTCTTCCGGGTCTTCCGGCTCAACAACGGCATCTACGGCCAGCGCCAGGGCGGCCACAACCAGATGGTGCGGGTGAAGGTCCCCTACGGGTCGCTCGACCCCGACCAGCTCGAGATGCTGGGCCACGTCGCCGACACGTACAGCCGAGGGTGGGGGCACATCACCACCCGCCAGAACATCCAGTTCCACTTCGTGCAGCTCGAGCGCGTCCCGGAGGTGCTCCGCGACCTGGCCAGCGTCGGGCTCACCACCCGGGAGGCGTGCGGCGACACGGTCCGCAACGTCACCGGCTGCTTCCTCGCCGGCGCCTGCCCCTTCGAGGTGCTCGACATCAGCCCCTGGGCCGAGGCGACGTTCCGCCACTTCCTCCACAACCCGATCGCCCAGCGCCTGCCGCGGAAGTTCAAGATCAACTTCTCGGGGTGCGCCACCGACTGCGGTCAGGCCATGTTCAACGACATCGGCGTGATCGCCGTCAGCCGCCCCCGGGAGGACGGCACTCTGGAACCGGGGTTCCGGGTGTTCTTCGCCGGTGGGCTGGGGGCCAACCCCCACCCCGCCCAGGCCCTCGAGGAGTTCACGCCCCGCGAGGAGCTGATGCCCACCGTCGAGGCGATCCTGCGGGTCTTCGACCATCACGGCAACCGCGACAACAAGCTCCGGGCCCGCATGAAGTGGCTGGTCGACACCATGGGCGTCGACGAGGTGCGCGAACGCATCCTCAAGGAGCGCCGGTTCCTCTTGGCCAGCTCCTCGTGGCCGGGCGGGCTGCCGGAGACGGTGAAGGAGGCGGGCGACGCTCCCGCCGGCGTCAGCACCGCGGTGGACGCCACTCCCGTCGGCACTCCTGTCACCCTGCGCCTCCAGAGGCACGATCCCTACTCCGACTGGGAGCGGGTCAACGTCGTGCGGGGCGCCGCCAAGGGAACCGTGTCGGCGCTCGCCTACGCCCGCCTGGGTGACGTCACCTCCGCCCAGTTCCGGGCGGTGGCGGCCATCCAGCGCGAGCTCAGGGTGGAGGTGCGCGTCACCAACCGCCAGAACCTCGTCTTCCGCGACCTCACCGAGGACCAGCTCCCCGAGCTGCACCGGCGGCTGGCCGCCATCGGCATGGCCGAGCCGGGCGCCGAGCTGGCCCGCGACGTGGTCGCCTGCCCCGGCGCCGACACCTGCAACCTGGCCGTCACCCAGAGCCGGGGCCTGGCCGACGACATCGGCCGCGCCCTCGAGGAGGCGGGGCTGGCCGAGGTCGGAGGGGTGCGCATCAACATCTCCGGCTGCACGAACTCCTGCGGCCAGCACCACATCTCCGACATCGGGTTCTTCGGGGTCGAGCGCCGGGCCCACGGGCAGGCCGCCCCCGGCTACCAGATGCTCCTGGGGGGGCACGTCGGCCAGACCCAGGTCGAGTTCGGCGACAAGGCCCTCCGACTGCCCGCCAAGAACGTCAGCCAGGCGGTCGTCAAGGTCGTCGGCCGCTTCGCCGGCGAGCGGGCGGCGGGCGAGACCTTCATCGACTGGCTCGAACGGTCCGGGGGGGCGCGCGCCATCGGCGCCGACCTGGCCGACCTCGACGCCTTCCCGACCCCCGAGGAGGGCCCCGAGTACTACGTCGACTACGACGAGACCGGCCCCTACGCCAAGAGCATCGGAGCTTCGGAGTGCGCCACATGAGCAGCTTCACCGACACCGACGTGGCCGCCGAGGCCGCCGACCTCCCTGATCCCGCCGAGCTGGCCGCCGTCTCGGCTCGCTTCGAGGAGGCCCATCCCAGCACGATCATCGCCTGGGCGGCGGAGCAGTTCGGCGACGGCCTCATCGTGGCCTCCTCCTTCGAGGACGCCGTGCTCGTGCACCTGGCCTCGTCGGTGAAGCCCGACATCGAGGTGCTGTTCCTCGACACCCAGTACCACTTCGCCGAGACCCTGTGGTTCGTCGAGGAGGTCCGCTCCCGGTACCGGCTGAACCTGACGGTCGTGAAGCCCCTCGTCGAGCCCGACAACCTCTGGCAGCGCGACCTCGAGGGGTGCTGCCAACTGCGCAAGGTGGAGCCGCTCGCCCGCGGGCTGGCAGGCAAGTCGGCGTGGATCACCGGCCTCAAGCGGGTCGACGCGCCCACCCGGGCCAACACCCCCATCGTGGCCTGGGACGCACCCCGCTCGATGGTGAAGGTCAACCCCCTGGCCACCTGGACCAACGAGGACATCGCCGCCTACGCCGCCGACAACGAGCTGCCGGTCAACCCCCTCGCCGAGCGTGGCTACCCGTCGGTGGGCTGCTGGCCGTGCACCCGCCCGGTGGCGCCCGGCGAGGACCCCCGCTCAGGCCGCTGGGCGGGCACCTCCAAGACGGAGTGCGGCCTGCACCGCTCCTGAGGGCCCGACGGCGCCGGCGAGGGGGGCCGGCCGCTGCTTACCCCGACGCCGGAGCCCGGTTGGTGAAGTCGGGCGGGGGGACGAACGAGATCGACCGCACGAGGGGGCGGACTTCGTCGGGCAGGGCGTCGACGGGGAGCTCGCGGCCGCCGTCGTCGACGGTGACCGAGGCGATCAGTCCCTCCTCGACCACCAGCTTGCGGCCGAAGAACTCCTCGAACAGCGACTTGGCCGCGCCGATGGAGAAGCTGGTCTGGAAGGGGGCGTGCACCTCGAACCCGGCCTTGGTGAGGAAGGACTTGGTCTGGGCGGTCGCCTGGTTGTCGTGCAGGCCGGGCGCACCGGCCGCCTCCCGCTCGCCGGCGTCGGCCATCTGCACCACTGCCGAAACAGTGGGGTCGGCCCGGTCGTCGGTTGCCACGAAGGTCCAGCCTACTAGGGCCGGATCTTGATCCGGCCCTAGCGGTCGGTAGGCGCCTCTCCGGCCAGGTGGTGCAGGGCGCGGATGCCCGGAAGGAAGAAATAGGCCCCGCCCCGCACGGTGACGAAGTTGGCGATCCCGTGGTAGCGCCGGCGCACGGGCATCCCCTGCACGGTGAACACGCCGCCGTCGTCGGGCTGGGTACCCGAGACGGGGTCGGCCTCGTCGTAGAGGCCGCCGAACTTGGTGTTGTTGCACCAGTGGTGCTGGACGAACTCGAACTGCCGCTCGATGTTGGCGTTCAGGCAGATGAAGAACAGGCCCCGGTCGGCGCCGTCGTCGCCCGCCAAGGGGTCCTCGAGCCCCGGGCCGTACACCCGGCCCCGCCGCACGATGCGGTGGAGGTTCGAGAGCTCCAGGTTGCGGGCGGGCTTGGCGTCGCCGAAGTCCCGAGGGTTCGAGCGGCGGATGTGCGACCCGATGGGGCAGCGGAAGCCGTGAGGGTCCCACTCGGCGTAGCCGAAGCTGTTGTCGGCCCCGAGGTCGGGGTCGTCGCGGTGGGGTGCCCGCACCAGCGGCGCCCCGCTCGGCCACCGCCCCACGCACTTGGCGGCCAGCTTCACCCGGGCCTCCTCGTCACCGCCGGTCGTGCGGTCGAGGTACTGCCAGAAGCCGGCCACGTCCTGGTGGAGGTGGCGGAAGACGAGGTAGGTGCCGTTGCGGCCGAACTCCCACGGCCGGGGCGTCCCGAGACCTGCCTTCGGGACCGGGGTGACCTTGCCGTACCCGTTGGCATAGCCCAGAACGAACTCGCCGGTGGCGATGACCGTGCGGCGGGCGTCGTCGCCGCTGAGCTTGCCCTCCTGGCCGCTCCCCTCGATGACCGGCTGGGACATCCCGTCGGCGAACCCGAAGTGCTCGACGCCGAACTTCCCGACGTTCACCTTGCCCGGCAGGCGCTCGGGGTCGAGCCGGCGGATCAGCCGCAACCCCTCCAGACGCTCGGGCCCCAGCTCCTCCCCCACCAAGGCATCGAACTCCTCGGGACCGCGGGCGTAGAGCAGGAGGAGCACGTGGAGGTCCTCGTCGGGCCGGGCGCCCCACTCCCAGTAGGACGGGTCGCTCTGCCCTGAGTCCCCGAGGACGCGGGACCGGTGGGGGACGGCCATCCCCTCCTGGAAGGGCACGGAGAACGTGCGCAGGTCGTCCTCGGCCATCCCGAGCGCCCGCAGCCCGGCGCAGGTGAAGGCGACGTTGATGCAATGGCGGTCGGCTGAGCGGACCGCGTTGGTGACCCGCGCCGCCAGGCCGCCCAGCCAGCGCCGCGCCCCCTCCGGATCGGTCACCGCGAGCAAGGCGAAGGTGGCGTGGCCCATCTTGCCGTAGCCGCTCACCACGAAGCCCTGGACGTCGTCGCGCTCGAGCTCGCCGTCGGCGGCCGCCATCGCCTTCCCCCTTCCTAGAGGCGCCGGAGCCATGTCTCGGTGTCCTGGTCGTCGAGGTCGGCGAACAGCTTCTCCCGGATCTCGATGTTGTTGCCGATGTTCGCCACCGTCAGGTCGGGGTAGGCGCTGTACCAGACTCGGCTGCGCACCTGGCTGTAGCGGGCGAAGGCCTTGAGGCGGTCGCCGTCCCTGGCTCCGTCGAGGATGAGGAACTTGGCCGGCGGGTAGCCGATTTGGTTGTCGGTGTTGGCCCACACCGCGTTGAGGCCGAAGGCGGCCAGGTCGATGAAGTCGTTGAGGTAGCTCTCCCAGCTCCCGTCGAAGTTGGAGAGGAAGACGACGCTCGTGTCGTTGCTGGTGAGGACCCACCGGGCGAAGTGGACGGAGGTGATCCCGCCCAGCTTCCCCCGGTTGGCCACCAGCCTGACCGCGACGATCACGACGGCGAACACCACCTTCAGCAGGGTGAGGCGGAAGCGGCTCGGCTTGACGAACGTGACGCTGGCCAGGTGGTTCTGGAGCTGGAAATCCTCCCGCTCGACGACGTGGCCGAGGGCCTGGCTCCACTGGGCGTAGGCGGTCTGCCAGTCGGGCTTGCGCCGGGCGTCCTTCTTGTCGTCCTGGATCTCGTGGTAGCGCAGCACGGCGGCGAACGCCCCGAAGGCCGAGCCGAGCGCCCAAAGCGCCAGCTTGGCCAGGAGCCGCGACGTGCGGCTGGACTTCCGGGAGACGGCGGTGCGGACCAGCTTGTAGAGCCCGAAGAGGATCGGATAGCTGCCGAAGACGGCCAGCTCGGCCCCGTACCTCACGAGGAAGGGCCGGGGGAGCTCGTGCTGGGCCCATTCGAGGGACGGCTCGCGTCGGACGAACTCCTGGATGCGCCGGCGCACCTCCTGCGGGGGCTGGGAACCCAGGTCGGTGGTCGCCATGGCCTCGTCGAGGAACTCGCCGATGCGGACCCGCAGCTGCTCCTCCTGGCGGATGGTCGTCACCGTGCGCCCGGGCCAGGCGACGAACATGGCGCCGGGACCGATGTCGTGGGACACGAGGTACTCGACGAGGGCGGCGTGGTCGTCGGTGCCCGAGGCCGGGTAGCCGGCGCAGTGCTGGTAGATCCGGCCGAGCCCGGGCGCCGCCCGAGCGACCAGGTCGCCGAGGAAGCCCCGGACCTCGCCGTCGATGCTCCCCTCGAACAGGAGGTAGGGGTCGGCCGTGCCGTCCTCGACCACGATCATGCTCGAGTAGTGCAGGCGGTCGAGGTCGACGAAGGGGATGTGCGGGTTGCGCCTGATGTCGCCCCCGATGGCGTCGAGCAGGTCCTCCAGGTCGGCGGTGTGGCCCGGCACGATCCTGGTGACGATCGTGAAGCCTCGCTGGGGCGGGACGCGGTCCTTCACCTCAGCTCCTCGCGGGGGGCGAAGTCGACGAGGAGGCGGTCGGGGAACGGTCCGTCGTAGACGATCCTGCCGTCGGCACCGGGGGCGAGGCGCAGGTCGTCCAGCTGCACGAGGGCGGCGGCGACCTCGGGCATCTGCACGAGGTTGACGTGCTCGCCGAAGCACGTGTGCATCCCGTGGCCGAAGTGCAGGTAGGCCTCCTGGGGCCGGTCGGTGCGGAACCGGTCCGGCTCGGGGAACGCATCGGCGTCGAACATCGCCGCACCGATGGCCAGGTAGACGAGGCAGCCGGCGGGGACCCGCTGCTCGCGGCGCGTCCCTTGGGCGATGGCGGTCTCCCGCGCCGCCTTGCGGGCGAGGGCGGGGTTGAGGGGGTTGAAGCGGAGGGCCTCGAGGACGAAAGGGGTGAGCGCCTCCCCACCGCCCGCCCGCGCCGCCTGGCGGGCCCCCGCCACGATCTCCGGCCGGCGCAGGAGCTCGAAGACGGCGTGGGTCGTGGCCTTCGACGTCGTGTCGAGGGCGCCGACGACGACGCCTCCGATGTTGCGGATGATCCCCTCGTCGCTGAGGTGGGTCTCGGGCTCGCCGGCCAGGCGCACGAGGCGGGTGAAGAAGTCGTCGGGCGCGGCGCCGTCCCCGTCGGCGATCTGCGCCCGGCGCTCGGCGATCAGCTGGTGGACGTAGGCGTGGAACTCGGCGCCCGACGCCTCCCCGGCCTTCTGCACACCGGGGTCGCGGGTGACGTTCATGAACGTCTCGTAGAAGATGCTGCGCATCCACCGCATCAACGTGGCCTCGTCGGGCCCGGGGATGCCGAAGTAGGAGCTGATCACCCGGGCGGCGGTGACCCGGGCCAGGCCGTTGACGACGTCGATCCGCCCGTGGGCACGGGCGGCGTCGATCAGCTCGCCAGCGGTGGTGCGGACGAGCTCCCGGATGCGGTCGAGGTCGCCCGGGTGCACGCAGCGCTCGAGGATCCCGTTCTCCCGGTCGTACTGCGGCCCCCGGTCCATGCCCAGGACGAAGGGCCCGTTGACCCGGTCCATCACCGGGGCGTTGAGCTCGGAGATGGTGAAGTCCTCGTCGCGGCGGAAGACGTCGACGCAGTCGGCGTGGCGGCTGACGACGGCGGTCCTCCCGACGACGAGCACCGGAGCGAACTGGCGCAGCGCCCGGAAGGCCACCCTGATGGGCCCGTAGTTGTTGAGCTGCGCCACCAGGCGCAGCTTGACGAGCTGGGCCAACCGCCGCCCACGACCGGACCGTGCCATCCCGCGGCAGCCTATGCCGGATCAGTGGCTCGCCACGCGTAGCGGTAGGCCGCCCTTGGGGCGGAGGGCGAACTGGGGGACGGGCTGGACGGGCTTCTCGGCGGCGGGGTGGAACGACCACCGCTGGCTCAGGGTGGCGACCAGCAGCGGCAGGGCCATCGACGCGAAGTGCTCGCCAAGGCAGGTCCGGAAGCCCAACGAGAAGGGGAAGTAGGGCGCGGCGGCGAGGTCCTGGCGCGTCCAGCGGTCCGGGGAGAAGGTGGTCGGGTCGGGGTACCACCGTCCGTCCCGCTGGGTCACGAAGGGGCTCACGAGCACGTACGACTTGGCCGGGATGGTGTAACCGCCCAGCTCCTGATTGCCCGCCGCCTGGCGGAGCATCCCCCAACCGATGGCGTACAGCCGCAGCGACTCCTTCACCACGGTGCCGAGGTACGGCATCCGCTCGACGCTCTCCGCGGTGGGCCGCTCTCCGCCCAGGACGCCGTCGACCTCGGCATGCAGGCGGTCTTGCTCGGCCGGGTTGCGAGCCAGCTCGTAGAACGTCCACGTGAGGGCATCGGCGACGGTCTCCCACGCGGCCAGGAACATGAAGACGGCCTCGTCCCGCGCCTCGGCATCGGTCAGCGGCGCGCCGCCTTCGCCGTCGTGGGCGAGCATCATCGCCAAGAGGCTCGAGGTCGGGTCACCCGAGTCGCGTGCCCTGCGGGTCATCTGGTCGATGTAGCTGTCGACCCGCTCCCTGCCCCGCCGCATCCGGGTCGTGCTGGGCAGCGGCAGCCGGTCGAGGAGGGGGCCGATGGGAAGGTTGTAGCGCTGGGCCCGGGCGAGGACGGCGTCGAGTGCCTCCTGCACATCGGGCGCCTCCGTCTCGACGGGCGAGGCGAACAGGGCCCGGCCCGAGATGCGGAACATGAGCTCGAGCATCTGGCCGTGCAGGTCGATGACGCCGTCCCGCCATTCGTCCCGGAGCCGCGCCCCCTGGTCCGCCACCTCGCCGGCGTACCGGGCGACCGACGGCGGCGCCATCGCCGGCTCGGCGATCAGCCGGTGGCGGCGGTGCTCCGCTCCCTCCAGTGTCTGCAGGTTGTCGCCCACCGCCGGTCGGACGTCACCTAGCCCCTTCGGCTTCCGGAACTGGTCCCGACGAGTGTCGAGGACCTCCCGGATGAGATCGGGCCGGTTGACGAAGAACACCCTGACGCCTGGGAGCAGCGCCAGCTCAGTGACGTCGTGGCCCTCAGCGGCGACCCGCTGGAAGAGCCCAAGGATGTCCCCGAGCAGCCCGAGGAAGTTGGGGACCGGCGATCCGAACCTCGGGGGGGCGCTCATCGCCGCCATTGAAGCAAACGCCTCGCGAGCGGGCATACTCGTCGCCCGTGGCCACCCCCAAAGAGACAAGCGCCTTCCGCGTCGTCGCCATCATCGAGGCCGTCACCTACCTGGTGTTGCTGGCCGCCGTGGTCCTGTACCGGGTGTTCGACGGCCCGGACTACATCGGCTTCCTCGGGCCCGTGCACGGCATCGCCTTCCTCGTCTACCTCGTGCTCGTCCTGCGGATCCGCGAAGGCCAGGGATGGGGATTCTGGCGGACGATCGTCGTCATCCTCGCCGCCGCCGTCCCCTTCGGGGGGTTTTGGGCGGGCCGCCACCTGGTCGAGGAAGAGGTCGGCCCTTCAGCTACCCCGCGGCCCTGAGGGCGGCGGCCGCCTCGAGCCGTACGCGGAAGTCGGGATCGTCGGCGTGGGCGGCGATCGCTTCGCGACTGGGCTCGGGGCCGAGCTCGGCCAGCCCGCGCAGGGCCTTCCACCGCACCCACGCGTCGGCGTCGTCCAGCGCCTCCTCGAGCAGCGGCCGCAGGTCCGCACGGCCGACGTCGACAACCGCGTCCACGGCCGCCCGCCGCACCGACCGGACGGGGTCGGCGGCGAGTCGGGCCCACTCGGCGGCGGCCACGCCGGCGTCGCCCTCGCGTAGCAGGCTGGCCGCGACCTGACGCCGCGCCGCGTCGTCGCTCCGTGCCGCCGCCCGGACCTTCTCCAGGTCGGCGGGGTCGCCGGGACGGAGGGACCGCAGCTCCCGCCAGGCCTGCTCCAGGCGGCTGCGGCGCCGCCCGGCGGTGTCGCCGCTCTGCGCCGATCCCACTGCGCCGGCTCCGGCGGGACCTCCCATGACGCGCGGGGGACCGGCGTCGGGATCGCCTCCGGGCGACGAGAACTCCTCGGCGACGACGTTCAAGACGGGCATGAGCAGGCGTTCCCACTGGGTCGGCCGGTGCAGCCCGACGGCGACGAAGTCGGGGCCGACCAGCACGTTGTCCACGTCGGGGAACTCATCGAACAGCCGGGCGGCGGCGGGGTCGTCCCGTGCCCGTTCGGCTGACTCGTACCACCGGCTCGGACCGTCGTGGATGGGGCCGACCTGGAAGCGGATCGTGCGGGGGTTCGGCGTGGCCTCGGGCACGACGGGGCCGTCGAAGCTGGCGGCCAGCAGGTCGTCGGCCGCCCGGCTCGCACCGGCGGGCTCGATGGCGGCACCGCCCGTCGACGCGACCCGTACCGTGAAGCGCCCCGCCTCCCAGCCGTACTCGAGGGTGAGCTCGGCGTCCAGGGCCCGGCGCCAGGTCCCGTCTCCGGGGCCGACGGCGTCGGCGAGGGCGTCGTCCTCGGCCCGTCCCCAGGGCTCGGCCGAGAAGAAGCGCATGAGCAGCTTCTTGGTGGGCCCGAGGGACTCGAACGGCAGACCCTTCAAGGCGCCGGTCAGGTGGTCGAACGCCGCCCGGACCAGGCCCCGCTCGACCACCAGACGCCGGGCCGCGTCGAGAGTGGGGCCGGTGGTCGACACGGGCCGCACGATACCCGGAGCGCCCGGGCGTCGATTGGGACATTCGCGACATTCGGATCAAGCGCGACATTGCGCTATCCTGCGGAGATCACCTGACGACACGGGCGGCGACAACGGGGGCGCCCGTGGACACATGGATCGTTCAGCTCGAGGCCACGAGCACCGAGCACACCGGGCCGATCGACAGGGGGAGCGTCGCGCACCTGCTCGGAGCGCTCGGCGCCCATCCGGTCGGGCTGCACACGCCTGGGCGCTGCCTCGTCCAGCTGAGGATCGCAAGCGACAGCCCGGCGGAGGCCCTCGGCGCTGCCCTCGCCCGCTGGGAGGAGGCCTTCCAGGCGCTCGGGCGCCCGCCCTGGCGGATCGTGAGAACAGACGTGCTCGCGCCCGACGAGCTGGAACGGGAGTTCGAGGACGAGGACCTCCAGGCCACCTTCGGCACCGTCCGGGTGCCCGACGAGGGCGACGGCGTCGCCGACGAGCTTCTCCGGCGCGCGTTCTCCGACGCCCTGACGAACCTGGCCAACGAGGAGGCGTTCCGAGCGCATGTCCACGCCGCGCTGGCTCGGTCGCGCCGGCTCGGCACGACCGCGGCCGTCGTGTGCATCGACCTCGGCACCGTTCCCACGGTCGACGACCGCTCGGGCGCGGCGCCGAACGACGATCTCCTCGTCACGGTGGCCCGGAACCTCAGGACGAACCTGCGGGCGTCCGACACGCTGGCTCGTGTCGGCCACGACCGGTTCGCCGTCGTGACCCAGAGCAGCTCGTCGGACAGCGCCGTCGTGCTGGCCGAGCGACTCCTGGACGCCGTCAACGTCCGGGCCGTCATCGACGGCGAGGTCGTCGTCCCGAGGGCGCAGGCCGGTGTCGCCCTGAGCGAGCCGACGGACACTGCGGAGCGCCTCTACGAGAAGGCGCGTGGCGCTTTGACCTTGGCCACGAGAACTCCAGAGGCCCGCTGCAAGGTCTGGGGCGCGCCCACGTCGCCACCGGGTGCCGTGCGCCTCCCACCTTGCTGAGACGCCATGTAGCCGTCGTGCCACCACACGTCGCAGGACGGCCACCACTGCGTAGTCTGGTTGCCCATGCTTCGTCGACCATCGCCGAGAGGCAGCGCCACGTGAGACCGTCGACACCGCCTCCCCCAGTGGTCGCCTCAGGGCCCGGCACTGCCGGCGACGCGCCCGAGCTCCGCCAACGCGAGGAGGAGGCCGCCGACTTCTGCCTGAGGGCGCTCAGGGCCGCCACGGTGGCACCGCTGCTCGACGACGCGGTGGCCACTGCCGCCCGGGTCCTCGGGTGCCAGCTGGTTCGCGTCGTCGAGCTCCGCGACGATGGCGAGGAGGTCGTTGTCGCGGTAAGCGGTGTCGGGGAGCGGGCACAGGTCTTCGTCGAGGGCGCCGGGACGGGCGTGGAGGTGCCGGTTCCTGGCCGGACGCGCCCCTTCGGCGTACTCGGCGCCTACAGCAAGACGGCGCGCGGGTTCCCGCCGGCCGACGTCGGCTTCCTCCAGATCCTCGCCATCAGCACGGGGCACGCCGTCGAGCGCCTGAGGCGCGACCGAACACCCACGGCCGACGTGGGCGCCGACGCCGGCATCGCCGTCCACGACCTCAGCAATCTCCTGACGGTCATCGCCGGGAACGTGGAGCTGGTCCTCGACGGGTACGAGGCCGACAGCCCACGGCCCCCCGAGCTGGACGCCATCGCGCACGCTGCTCGCCGAGCCGAGGAGGTCCTTCAGCGGCTCCTGGCCTCGGCGGAGCCGTCGGCGACCAGGGGCGGGAGTGCCCCGACCGGGACGCGACAGGCCATCGATCGTTAGCGGTGCGCCTCCTGATCGTCGAAGACGACCGCGAGGTGATCGGCCTCCTCCGGCGAGCGCTCAACCGGGACGGGCACGTGCTCGATGTCACGGAGAACGGAGCCGAGGCCTTGTGGCTGGCGGCGGAGTGCTCCTACGACGTCATCGTCCTCGACGTCAACGTGCCGCCGCCCGACGGCTTCGAGATCTGTCGTCGCCTGCGCGAGTCAGGCGACTGGACCCCCGTCATCTTCCTCACCGGGCGCCAGGACGTCGCCGATCGCGTCGCCGGGCTCGACTCGGGGGCCGACGACTACCTGGCCAAGCCGTTCTCGCTCGAGGAGCTCAACGCCCGACTGCGAGCCGTTGCCCGGCGCCGGGCGCAGGAGCGGCCCACCGTGCTGCACGTCGGTGACCTCGAGATCGATCCGGCGACCCGCAGGGTGAGGCGCGGTCAGCAGGACATCGAGCTGACGTCGAAGGAGTTCGCCCTCCTCGAGCTGCTGGCC